>DBEZQF010000074.1:0-4352 GCA_048254795.1 Collinsella sp.
CCGCGCCCCCGAGCTCGCTTCGGCGCCGGTCGCCGCTCTCACCCGCGACGGCTTGCTGGCCCGCGCGCTCCACGCCGAGCCCGAGCGCTCGATCGCCGTCATGCCCAATAACGAGGAGGCGGCTCTTGAGGTTTGGCCCTCACTCGACCACGCCGCTGCAGCGTTTGAGGCTGCGACCAGCGCGGATGCCGAGGCCGAGGTTGCGGATGCCAACGAAGCCAACGACGAAGCCGCCGCTTCCTCCATGCCCGAACCTGCCGCCACGCTCGACTTGGGCGACGGCAAGCCGCTGCCCGTGCTCATCCCGGAGTCCGAGCAGTTCGCCAACCGCCTGCGCAAGAATGCCCGTCTGCGCCGCAAGTGGGCCAAGCGCGAGGGCGTGAGCTGCTATCGCGTCTACGATGCCGACCTGCCCGACTACTCCGCTGCCATCGACCTGTACGAGGGTTGCCCGCAGACGCCGGGCCGCTGGCTCGTCATCGCCGAATACGCCGCGCCCAAGACCATCGACCCCGCGCTGGCCCAGGCCCGTATGCTCGACATTCTGGCCATCGCGCCGCGTATCCTTGATGTTCCGGCCGAGCATGTGCACGCCAAGGCCCGCATGCGTTCGCGCGGCGGCTCGCAGTACGGCAAACAGGGCGCCGGCAAGGGCGCATCGGGCGAGCGCGCCAATATCGCACGCCGCCGTCTGCCGCTCATCGAAGAGGGCGGACTCACCTTCGCCGTCAACTTTGACGACTACCTGGACGTCGGTATCTTCCTGGATCACCGCGTCACGCGCAACCTGGTGCGCGAGCACGCCAAGCAGGCGCGCCGCTTCCTCAACCTGTTTGCCTACACCGGCACCGCCACCTGCTACGCGGCCGATGGCGGCGTCGAGGAAACCGTGACGGTCGACCTCTCCAACACCTATCTGGACTGGGCCGAGCGCAATATGCGCCAGAACGGCTTTGTTGGTCCGCAGCATCATTTTGTGCGCGACGACGTGCTCGCCTGGATTCGTGACCAGCGCCAGACGCGCAACCGCTGGGACCTGATCTTTGTCGACCCGCCCACGTTCTCGAACTCGTCAAAGATGGGCCGCCGTACCTGGGATGTCCAGCGCGACCATGTTGAGCTGTTGGTCGGCGTATCGCGCCTGCTCGCACAGGGCGGCCATGCCATCTTTAGCTGCAACCTGCGCGGCTTCCGCCCCGAGACGCGCAAGCTCGCGCGCGCGGGCGTCGTGCTGGAGGACATTACGACGCAGACCATTCCCGAGGACTTCGCGCGCAACCAGAAGGTGCACCACTGCTATATCGTGCGCCGCCTGCCCATCGAGGACGCCATGGCCGAGGTCGGCTTTAGCGCCGAGGAGATTGCCGAGCGAACCGAGGAGCTGCGCAACCCCGAGGCCCGCAAGCCTCGCGCGGCAGCGCCCGCGCACGCGCAGGCAGGCGACCAGGGGCCGCACGGCAACGGCAAGTCCAACTTTGCCGGCAAACCCTCCCCTGCCGGCAAGTCCAAAAAGAAGAAGTTCTACGCCAGCAAGCCCAAGGGCAAATAGACAACGTTGCGGTGGAATACGGACTGTTTTGCCTGGAATTAGGCAAATTTAGACCGTATTTCACCGCAACTCATATTGGGATGGCGGATGCCGACCTATCCCTGGATGACCAATCGGTAACCAATACCCACGTGCGTCTGGATATAGCGCGGATGCGCGGGGTCGGACTCAATCTTTTTGCGCAGCGTGCCCATAAAGACACGCAGGCTCGCCAGGTCGCTCTTGGTCGCCGTACCCCAAATCTCGTGCAAAATAAACTGGTGCGTCAGCACCTTGTCGGCGTTATGCGCCAGCAAGCAGAGCAACTTGTACTCGATCGGCGTCAGGTGCAGCTCCTCGCCATCCATCGTGGCGATGCCGGCATCAAAATCGATATGCAGCTCACCGGTATCGAACGAGCCCTCGGAGACAACGCCGCCCGTCTGCGCATACGAAAGGCGCCTGAGCGTCGTGCGAATGCGCGCGAGCAGCTCCTCGACCGAAAACGGCTTGGTCAGATAGTCGTCGGCACCGGCATCGAGCGCGCGGATTTTGTCCGCATCCTCGCTGCGCGCCGAGACCACGATAATCGGCATGCCCGACCATGCGCGCGCCGACTCCACCACCTTGACGCCGTCCATATCGGGCAGGCCCAGATCGAGCAGCACAATGCTCGGCGCCTGCGACGAGGCGGCGGCGATAGCGGCATGGGCGGTCTCCACAGCCATATGGCGCAAGCCGTGCGCCTCGAGCGCGGCAACAATAAGATTGCGAACGGCGGGGTCGTCCTCAACGACCAAGATGAGCGGTTTTACGGCAGAGTTCGACACAGCGCTACTCCTTATCAAACGAAACGTCGGCGGCGGGAAGTTCAATCGTAAAGACCGAACCGTGCGGGTCCGCCGCGGCAACCTCTATGCTACCGCCATGTGCCAACGCAATGGAGCGGCAGAGCGAAAGACCCAGGCCAACGCTGCGGTGGCTGTCGGCCAGACCATGGTTGGCGGTATAGAACGACTCGAAGATCCGCTCGCGATCCTCGGGTGCGATGCCCGGACCATCATCGGCCACCGAGCACGCCACGCGTCCATCGTCGACGCTAATCGAAATCATGATATGCGAGCCCGCGGGCGTATAGGTGATGGCGTTGTTCACCAGATTGACCACCAGCTGCACCATCAGGCGCGCATCGACATTGACGAGCGCCGGCTCATCGCACGCCACCACCTTAAGGTCGTGCTCGCGCACGGCCGGATTTACGTGGCGCAGCGCCTCCTCGACGATATCGTCCATGAGCTCGAGCGTGGTCGACAGGCGCATACCGCCACCCTCGAGCTTGGTGATGGCAAGCAGATTCTCGACGGTGGCGTTGAGCCACAGCGCATCCGAGCGAATGGATAGAAGCAGGCCGCGGCGCGTCTGGGCATCGAGCACTGCGGTGCCGGTCGAGCCCTGGTCGAGCAGCACGTCGGCATTACCCGAAATACTGGTAAGCGGCGTGCGCAGGTCGTGCGAGATTGAGCGCAGCAGGTTGGCGCGCAGCTGCTCATTTTTGGCAAGCACCGCCGCCTCCTCGCGGGCCTCCATGGCGCGGGCGCGATCGAGTGCCAGCTCACCTTCGCTCACGATGGCATCGGCAAGCGTCCGCTCCTCGTGCGTCAGCACGTCGGGCTCGGCAACGATAGCCAGCACGCCCACCACCGAGGCGGGGTCGCCCGAGCGGACGAAGCCGTCGCCCGTGCGAACCGTCAGGTAGATGCCGTAAAACGCCGAGCCGCCATAGGTGGCATCGAGCGGCGTTCCCACATAGGCGGACGCCGAGAGCCGCGGCGGCATCTGCGGCGCCAGTTCGTGCACCGGCGCGGCATCGCCCACGGCCGTGTATGTCGCACGCGGCAGCAGGTCATCGCCCTCGGCGTCGGCGCTGTACCACACGACCGGGCAGCCCGAAAGACGCGCCAGCTGCGTGGCCATGGCGTGAACGATCTGCTGCTCGTCGGCGCAGCGCTGCAGCATGCGGTTGGTCTCGAGCACCATATGCGTGCGACGGTCGCTGGCGGCAGCCTGCGCCAAGGCCCGGCGCAGGGCCAACGCAATCGAGCTCGACACGAGCGAGACCACAAACATGATGAAGAACATGCCGGGATAGACACGGTCGATAAACGACAGCGAGCAGCGCGGGTCGACAAACAAGAAGTTGTAGAGCGCCACGGCGGCAGCCGAGCTCAGCAAGCAATACAGGCGACTGCAGGTAAAGAATGCGCACAGCTGAACGGCGAACACATAGACAATCATGATGCTCGGCGCGAGACCCGGATGGTCGAGCAGTGCGCCCACAATCGTCGCCGCGACCAGCAGTCCCACCGACACGCAGGCGTCATACAGAGGAGTGCGGCGCGTCAGCGTTGTGCGCCGCCACCAAAAGCTATCGGCAATATCGCCGTCCGTACGGACGTCCATCAGCGCCCCGCCCCTCTCTCAAAAACAAAAACCACCACAGAGGGACAGGCACCCTTGTGGTGGTTTCCCTTGTGGTGGTTCCAAGTGTATAGCCTTTGCAACCGGCGGTCGCTAGACAAACAGCACGTGCGCGAGCAGGGCACACACGCACACCGCTCCAAATACCAGTGCCACGATCGAAATTACGCGGTCGGCCATGTCCATGTTGGCACGATTCGTAAAGAACCGATCTTCGGCGGCGTCGGCGCGTGCCTCACGTACCAGCTCGGCAACCACCTCGCGGCCATCAAGCATCTTTGCATCCATGTTTGCCTCCCCGGTCTCAATCTTGTCCATCGAAAACCAACTCCGTGCAACCCGTCGG
>DBEZQF010000075.1:0-11040 GCA_048254795.1 Collinsella sp.
CTTTCGAAAAATGCGTCCCGGAATTTGCCTTTGGAATGGGACGTAGTTTCCCGTTGAGGTGCTTTGCGGAAAGTGCATCCCACTCTGGGCGGTCGAAGTGGGACACACTTTCCCAAAGGCGCTCCAACGGGAAATTGCGTCCCATTATTCGGTCAAGAAACGGGATGCATTTTCCCAATGAGAGCAAAACCGGAAAATGCATCCCACAATCAGCCCTCAAAGTGGGACGCCGTTTCCCAATGAGGCTCAAGCGGAAAATGCATCCCGGAATTTGCGCTCAAAGTGGGATGCGGTTTCCGGTTGAGGGTCTAAGGGGAAAGTGCGTCCCAGAATCGACGCTTGAAATGGGATGCAGTTTCCCGATGAGGCACTCGACGGAAAATACATCCCAGAAATGGCCTTTGAGCTGGGATAAGATTTCCGCGGCATCTCGGATTCTCAAAAATGAGACACGCCGTTGGCGAAAATGAGACACGTGATATCGGGCATCGGATGTATCATTTGCAAAAATGAGTCCACTCCACTCGAATAAAGCGAGGTCCCTCATGTACGTTCCACACCCCCGTATCCGTAGGCTGTCGAAAATCCCGCTTGTTGGGACGGCGGCGCTTGCTGCGTTGATCGCCACGAGCGTCGCCTGCTTCACGGCCACGCCCCAGGTTGCCCAGGCGGCAGACGCGCCCGCAATCACCGATATGACCGAGCAGGATTATCAAGCCCTGGGTCTGGGCACGAGCGAGGACATTCCGGCCGATACCGTTGGCCCCTATTCCACTGATACCCCCACGACGTTTGCCACGCGCAGCGAGGTCTATATGGCAGCTAACGGTAGCCATGGCAATCGCTACACTCTGCGCGACAAGCTCGAGAACGTCGAGCGCGGTGACATTGGCGGCAGCAGCAAACTCACCGATGGCTATGGAAGTGTGTGGGGCGCCGCAAAGTTCTGGCAAAACGTCAACAACTTCGATACGAACAGCGATCTCTACAAGCATAGCGACTACGGTGGCGGCACCTGGTCGTACCTAAGCAACAATGAGTCCTCAACAGTACTCGCCAACGACAACAACGGTTTCTCGGGCATTCACGCCACGAGTGTTGAGTTCTGCAGCGACGCCAGCACGGGCAAAAAGAGCCGCGTTGCCGAGCTCCGTGCCTACGGCGACAGTTCCTCCACGACGATTGACGGCAAGTCATACGCCGGAAAGGTTGAGCTGGTCCTCTACTCGTTTAGCAACGGGCGCACGCGCACTCTCGACACACACCTGCCGGTGACGGTCAACACTAAATATGATGTACGAAGGCCGTTTTAAGTACCTGGATGCCGGTTACCTGCAAGAGCACGACGCCGTCTTTGATGTCGAGGCGGGCGATGTCGATGGCGACGGCGTCGACGAGCTTTTTGTCTACGCGGGCTGCTATGTCGACGAGAACGGCGTGCGCAAGGCTGTAGTCGACATGTATGACTTGGAGGGCGGCAACTGGAAGCAAAGCGTCGTCAAGATCGATGCCGGTAACGCCGCGGACTACACCACGCACAACAAGGGCGGGAACGACTCCTGGACGCAGCTTCAGTCAGCTCCTGTCGTTTCGCTAGCGGCCGGCGACCTCGATCGCGATTTTTGCGATGACCTCGCCATCGTGGTCTCGGCACCCTACGGCAAGAAGAATATTGATAAGTCGACGCATTGCGAGCTGTTTTCGTGGGATGCATCCAAGGGTGCGCTCGTCCATGTCGATGCTCTGGGCGACGCGGGCGCAATCTCCCTCTCCGCGAACGGCAAGACCATGGTCGCTGCGAATGCGACGTTCGGCACGTTTGCCGCCTACGATGAAGAAGGAAAGAAGACGGGTGAAACCGTCACGGGCCTTATTCTTGCGGGCTATGACTGGCAACGCAGCGCTTTTGATTACGGCGCTTCTGACGGCAGCAAGGGGCTGTACGGCGCGCTGTACCGCTACGCGTATTTTGACTCGGAGTCTGGCGAGTTCAAGCTTTCCGATTGCAAGGAATACAGAGACGGGCTCCTCGCCTCCTATGGGTTGATGCATGTGCCCAACAGCGCATGGAAGGATAGCGCTCAGGATAAGCGCTATCCGTGCACCTTGGCGCCTATTGCCCTTGCCACTGCCAACCTTGACGGCCTGTCCGAGCAGCTGGCGGTTGACGAGGTGCTCGTGGGCGGCGATGTGTTCCGCGACTTTGCCTGCAACACGGCACAGAGCGGGGCTCAGGGCTTGGGGTCCATGGTCGGAACCATGAGCATGAGCGGTCAGCAATACAACAGCAGCAACAAGCATGACCACAAGGGTATAGAACAGGTGTGGATCAGCGACGTCAAGGCGGGCAGCGTCTCGGGTTCGGACCGCTATAACGAGAGCTTTATCGCCGTGGTGGGCAAGCACCGCGACGAGGACCTGCGCAAGAACGATGACTACTATTGGATGACCGCCTCGCATTTTTCGCTCGACGAGAACGGAAAGGTGCGCCGCGGCGAGGAGCAGGTGATTAGCGAGAGCAACCGTCGCGGCACTACCTACGGCACATTTATCTCGCTCGCGCTGCCCGATGTCGACAACGACAGCGTCAAGATCACGTACAAGGACCGCTACAAGGTCTATACCAACCCGCGCGTGCTTGCCGTGCTGCAGGATGCGCCCTATGTTGAGGATCTGGAGCAGGCATACGGCTATCTGGTGTTGGGCGGCACGTCATACGGAGAGGAAAAGGGCACGGGGACATCCCAGGGCTATACCATTGGCGCCGAGTTGGGCGTTGCCGTCGAGGTGCAGACCGGTCCGCCCCTGGTCGCGATGAATGCTTCAGTCGATTTTGCCGCCGAGGGATGCTATGACTACCGGAGCGAGCGCACGGTCAGCGCAAGCGTAAGCTATGAGTCGCATGCCGGCGAGGGTGACAAGGCCGTGCTCTACACGATTCCGATGGTCTATTACGAGTATGAGATCGAAAATGAGGAAACTGGTGGCAAGGGCGTGATGGCGGCGCCCGTGTCGCTCGGCGCGCAGACCTCGGTCGTTAATGTCGAGGCCTATGACCGCATTGCCAAACAGCACAATATGACGCCGCTCAGCTACTTTTTGACCAACCGGTCGGGAGAACCCGGAACCTATCAAACGACGCTCAACGGCGAGACTCCCGTTGGGGATTCCTTTGGCCTGGGCAAGCCTGGCGTAACGCGCGCCTACACGCACGATGGGTTTAACGGCGCCGCCGCGCAGTCGGGGGCGAGCATTGAGCAGACCATCGAAGTCGAGGAGGGCAAGGAGCAGGAGCTCGAGCTCGGCTTGACGCTGAACGGCAGCGTTGTCATGGGCGCGAAGCTCGCAAAGCACGAGTTGTTTGGCGGCCTGTGCTTTGGTGCCAACGCCGGCTTTACTACGGGTAACTCCTCGAGTGAATCGACCGAATACGGCGGCACCGTCGACAACCTGCCCGAGGCCGCGCAGGGCAAGTACGGTTTTGTGTGGCGTCTGGGCGTCAACGCGGTGGATGTCGACAAGTTCGAGGCAGACTCGGGCGACAAGCTCGGCACCAAGGACACCGACCAGTTCTGGATCGTGGGCTATGACGTTAAGGACGTCGAGATGCCCGACGCGCCGGCCGTGACGGGCTTTACGGCAAACGCCGTCGATTCGACCAGCGTTACGTTTAGCTGGGACGATGTGCTCGCAAACAAGAGTGGCTTTAGCTACGGCGTGGGCATGCTGCAGAGCAATGCGGCGGATGCGGTCGTCAATAGCTGGAAGATTGCCGACAACACGCAGACCTCGCTCAAGTGGGATGGGCTGCAGCCCAATACGGAGTATCGATTCGCCATCGCCGCCGTTAAGAATGGATCCACGACCGAAACAGGTATTCGCTCGGCAATCATCACGGTCAAGACCATGCCCGATGGCATGACGATGACCGTGAGCGGACCTGCAGCGGATGCTGCGGAGGGGTCGGATCTTGGATACGACTCTTCGGTTGAGCGCACGGCGGGAAGTCACCTGACGCTCTCGGCGATTGGCCATGTGAAGCAACTCGGTGCCGACGATAGCGAAACAGGGCTGGCACCGACCTATATGTGGTACCTCAAGGGCCGCGGCGAGACAGAGTTTAAGCTCGTGGGTGCCGATGGCAACCTCGCGGCTGGAACGGCCTCAAAGCTCGAGATTGACCTGACCGCAGACGATGACGGTGCGCAGTATTACTGCCACGTGGGATACAACGACGTGGGCCTCGACACCGGCACGACGCTCGTGAATATCGAGGCCGAGGAGACGGCGCTCACAACGGTGAACGCCACCCCGATCCGCACGCGCCGCCTGTTCTCACAGGCAAGTGCGGGCGCCAAGAAGTTCCTGGACCATACGCTGGTAAACACCGCCGGCCCAACCGATTCCGAAGGCTCAAAGGACCCCGAGACTCCTGAGACCCCGACGAACCCGGACAAGCCCAAGTCCGACAACGGAGCTAAGACCGACACCAAGGTCAAGACTACGACCACAGCGAAGAACCTCGCAAACACCGGCGACCAAACATTCGCCCTAGTCGCCACCGCAGCAGCAGCGGGAGCAACGCTCGTAGTGATAGCCCTCATCATGCTGATCAAGCGCCGCAAGACCCACTAGTAGCCAGTCGAACATATCGACAACCCAAAAACCCGGGGAGCCAAAAAACAGGCCACCCGGGTTTTCTGTTGAGTGGAGACTCCGCAAGCGGAAACTGCATCCCACAATTAGCGCCCGGAACGGGACACATTTTCCGTCAAGCCCTCATCCGGAAAATCCATCCCAGTTTGAGCGCCCAGACCGGGACGCACTTTCCCAAAGGGTCCTCAACGGGAAACTGCGTCCCATAATTAGGCCGAGAAATGGGATGAACTTTCCCAATGAGAGCCAACCGGAAACCACGTCCCAGAATCAGCCCCCAAAGTGGGACGCACTTTCCCAACGAGCCTCAACCGGAAAATACATCCCGGAATCCAGCTGAATAGTGGGACACTCTTTCCCAATCGGGTCCCAAGCGGAAACTGCATCCCATTCCAGACAAGAATTCCGGGACACACTTTCCGAAAACAAAGAAGGCCACATGACGTGGCCTTCAACTTATATATGTTCAGCAGATTCCCCCATGACAAGCCGCGCTTCAACACCGAGGCGTCTGCCCGGCCGGCGCGGAATGTTAGGTTCATCGCGAGTTCCGCACGAGCCGGAGAGCACTTAATGTGCTCTCCGTGCGAGCAGGACTGCCCGAGCAGGGAATCTTACATTCCGCGCCGGCCGGGCAGACGAACCGGGATACAGGCCCGCTACTTGATCTTGGTCGTACCCGGCGCCAGGTTGGGGTCGGTCTCGTTGGCCTCGGTCTGGAAGTGCTCGGTGTAGACGTTCTTGCCGTCGCGGAACATCTCGTAGTACTGCATCTTGGCGTAATCCTCGCGCGCTTTGGTGGCGGCTGCTGCGGCGGCGTCGTCACCGGTGACGTTGGAGGAGAGTGCCCAGCGCAGGCTGGCGTCCTCGTAGCCCACGGAGTTGATGGCGGGCAGCGACTCGCGAAGCGTCATGTGCGCTTTCTGGTAGTCGGAAAGCGGGGCGCCGATCAGCTGCATAAGCTGCGTGGACAGGTAGTTGGTGGACAGGTCGTCGACCTCGCTCGTCTGGTCGCAGCCGGCAACGTCGTAGTTGGCCCAGATGATGTAGTCAGTCTGCCACAGACGTTCCTGGTGCGTGGCATCGTCCTCGCCGGTAAACCACTTGTCGTTGAACTTGGACGGGAAGAACGGCTGGTGGTCGCCCCAGAACACCACGACTACCTTACGGTCGAGCTTGCTCAGGGCGTTGAGGAAGTAGCGAAGCGCCTGGTCGGACTGCTCGATGCACGAGACATACTCGTCGACATCGGAGAGCGTGCCGTCCTCGACGGTCTTGGCATCCAGATCGGTCGTATCGATATTCAGGTGCATCTGCTTATCGACCGGCAGCAGACCCGTATCGTAGCCCGAGTGGTTCTGCATGGTCACGTCGAAGATAAACTGCGGATCGGCGTTCTGGTCGAGCAGCTCAAGAATCTTGTCGTAGGTAGCCTGGTCGGTCACCATGCCGCGCAAGGTGTCGGCTCCCTGGAAATCGTTGATGGACAGGAACTGGTCAAAGCCAAAGTCCTTGTAGACGTTCTCGCGGTTCCAGTTGGTTGCGTGATTGGGGTGCATAGCCGTGGTGGAATAGCCGAGCGATTTGAACTGCTCTGCCAGGTTCCCGGTCGTTTCCATGTTGTAGATGGTGTAGGGGTACACGCCCGAGCCCAGGTTGGCCATGGAGTTGCCGGTCATAAACTCAAACTCGGTATTGGCGGTGCCGCCGCCGTAGGCGCTCACGTAGAGCTTGCCGCGGCTGAGGCAGTTGGACAGGCTCTTAAAGTACTGCGGACCCTCGTAGCCGGCGCGCATGTTCTGGTAGATCGACAGATCCGAGAACGTCTCGTTCATGATGGCGATGACCGTGGGCTTCTCGCTGTCGAACTGCTCCTGGGCGGCGGCGCGCTCGTCGCTCTTGGCCGCGTCGGACTTGTCGTAGGCCTTGGCGTACTTTTTGAGCGTGGCCTTGGCATCGTCGACGGAGTAGTCGGCGGGTTTGGGTGGCTTGATGGACTGTGCCGCACTAATAAAGGCAGGCAGGTAGCCCTCGCGCCAGTAGCTCTCGAGCGGACGCCAGGTGTAGACGGTGATGCCGAGAGTGTTGTAGTAGTCGATGAGCGTAACATGCGCGGTCACACCGCCCAGGCACAGCACGGCCACGAGCAGGTTGGTGAGCAGCATGCGCTTGGCGTTGGCGGCGCCCTTCTGACGGTGCGGTGCCACCAGGCCAGCGTACTCGCACAGCAGCATGGCGATGGCGGTAAAGCCCATGGACAGCACACAGAACAGCGAGATGGAGAAGGTGTAGCCGGTGCCGGCGACCGCGGCGGCGGTGGAGATGGCCGAAAGGTCGCCCGGCTGGATGGGCATGGACTTAAACGTGATAACGAAGAACTCGGCAATGCCCAGGACAAAGAGGGCAAAGGCCAAGACCGCGGGGGCTGCGCCGTGGCGCTGGAACAGGAAGAACAGGCCGACCATGAGCGTGGTGATGATGGCCCACTCGAGCAGGATGCACAGGGGGTAGACCCAGGTAAAGTCGTGGTTGGACGATACCTCCATGCCCAGCAGCGCAAAGACGCCGGCGAGCAGCAGGCACAGGACGGCGGCGACGAGCGGTTTACCCACAAAGGCTCCGCGCAGGCGGGCGAGCTTGCCGGTGGGGGCGGGGGCGTCGGGCCCGGCGAACGCAAAGACGCGCGGGGCGATGCGGTCGCGGGCGATGCTGGCCCAAGCGCAGCCGGTGAGGATGGCGTTGGTCAGGATGAGCATCACGAAGGCGAGCGGCTCGTTCTGCGCGACGAGGCCAATAGCGCCCCAGACGGTCAAAAAGAGCTGGAACAGGCCGAAGGCGACGCTCCACCCAAGAGCGCTTTTGGCAACGGTGCCCGACTGAGCGCGAATGGCCTTGGCCTCGCGCAAGACAAGGTAGACGGTCGCCGCAAGACCGACGAGCGAGATGGCGGCAGCGAACATGCTGAGACTCCTCACAAACTAAAACCTACGAAAGCGGGGGTTTACCCGATTGTTACCTAAATATGCGCTGCATTTGCGGGCTGCGCACAACAACCAGCCATATTAACGCGCACGTGTGGCGGTGTGGCGCAATGTAGTGGCGGCCTGCGCGATAATGGACGGGAATTACACGGAAACGTAAAGGCTTCTTAAAGAATTAGCGAGGATAGAGCTATGGGCGAGCAGGTTTGTATGACGGGCGCCGAGTACTGCGGCGGAGCTGCGGGCGTGGATATGTACGGCTATCCGGTCGAGACTACGGGCAACGCAGTGCTGGACATCTTGGAGCATCGCTCGTCTACGCGTGCCTTCGCGCGTGATGACGACCGTCCCGTAGCGGTGACCGACGAGCAGCGGGCGGCGATCCTGCATGCGGCGAGCCGTGCGCCGTCGGCAGGCGCCATGATGATGTACTCCATCGTAAGCATTCGCGAACAGGCCACGCTCGATCGTCTGGCCGACCTGTGCGATCACCAGCCCATGATCGCCAAGGCGCCCTGGGCACTTATATTTGTGGTCGACTATGCCAAGTGGATCGATCTGTTTGAGCACGTGGGCTGCTTTGAGCCCGAGTTTGTCGAGCGCACGGGCAAGGCGCCCCGCCGCGCGCCGGGTTTGGGCGACTTTGCCATCGCGGCGCAGGATGCCGTGATCGCCGCGCAAAACGCCGTGGTTGCCGCCGAAGCCCTGGGGCTGGGGAGCTGCTACATCGGTGATATCGTCGAGAATGCCGAGGAAGTTGCCGAGCTGCTCGATCTGCCGCCCTATACCATGCCGCTGTCGATGCTCATCATCGGCACGCCCCGTAAGGAGCGCCCGGCAATCGCGCACCCCGTGGTGAACCTGGTGCACGAGGAGCACTACTGCCGTGCGGATGCCGCGACTATGGATGCGCAGGTGGCCGAGATGGACGCGATGTTCCGTCCGCATGCTCGCGAGGTGGGGGAGCGCGTCGTGGATATCTACACACGCAAGCACACGAGCCCCTTTATGGCCGAGATGAGCCGATCCATGGAGTGGTGGTTCAAAAACTGGCTCGGCAAGTAACGAATGCGGCGATGTGCCAAAGGGACAGTCCCTTTGGCACATTCCATATCGCCGCGGTGGCCTAAAGACTGTATAAATCTTTATCTAGCTGGGAAAACAGTGCATTAAAACATGGGCCGATTACCTATAATCCCCTCGAACGTTAAAGTTGGGAGGAAACCGGCTTATGGAACAAAAGGCCAAGGAGGCAGCCTCGCACGCTGCGATTCCTGTGAGCATCTCGGCGATGCTCGTCACGCTGGGCGTGGTGTACGGCGATATCGGCACCAGCCCCATGTATGTAACCAAGGCGCTCGTTGCCGGCAACGGCGGCATCGGAAGCGTCACGGAGGAGTTCGTGCTTGGCGCGCTCTCCCTTGTCGTGTGGACGGTCACGCTGCTGACCACCATCAAGTATGTGCTCATCTCGCTGCGCGCCGATAACCATGGCGAGGGCGGCATCTTTGCCCTGTACAGCCTGGTCAAGCGCTGCGGCAAGTGGCTTATCATCCCCGCCATGCTGGGTGGCGCCGCGCTGCTCGCCGACGGCATCCTGACGCCGGCCGTTACCGTTACCACGGCCATCGAGGGCCTGCGCACCATCCCGGCGGTCCATGCCGTGCTGGGCGATGATCAGGGCCGCGTCGTCGCCATTACGCTCGCCATCATCATCGCGCTCTTCTTGGTACAGCGCATCGGTACGGCCAAGATCGGTCACGCCTTTGGCCCCATCATGACGCTGTGGTTCCTGTTCCTGGGCGGCACGGGTCTGTTCTTTGTCTTCCAGCACCCCGCCGTGCTGCTGTGCCTCAACCCGGTGCGCGGCATCGCCTTTTTGCTGAGCCCCAACAACCACGCGGGCATCATGATTCTGGGCAGCTGCTTCCTCGCCACCACCGGTGCCGAGGCGCTCTACTCCGACATGGGCCACGTCGGCCGCGGCAACATCTACGCTACCTGGCCGTTCGTTAAGTGCTGCCTGCTGCTTTCCTATATGGGCCAGGGCGCTTGGCTTATGAACAACGCTGCCAACCCCGAGCTCATGGGCATTGCCGATCTCAACCCGTTCTACCAGATGCTCGCCCCGGGCCTGCGCCCGTTTGCCGTAGGCCTTTCCACCGTCGCGGCCATCATTGCCTCGCAGGCGCTCATCACCGGCGCATTCTCGCTGGTGTCCGAGGCCAGCCGCCTGGACCTCATGCCGCACATGCAGGTCTTCTACCCTGCCGAGACCAAGGGCCAGCTCTACATCCCCATGGTCAACAACGTCATGCTTGTCGGCTGCGTCATCGTGGTGCTGCTGTTCCAGAACTCGGCGCATATGGAAGCCGCCTACGGCCTTGCCATTACGCTGACTATGATGTGCACCACGCTGCTGCTCTTCTTCTACCTGCACGAGGAGCGCAAGCTCAAGGTTGCTCCGTGGATCTTCGCGGCCTTCTTCCTTTTGCTCGAAGGCTTCTTCTTCGTGAGCTCGCTCACCAAGTTCTTCCACGGCGGCTACTTCACCATCCTCATGGCTGCACTCATCATGGGCATTATGGTGTGCTGGTACAACGGCACGGCGGTCGAGCAGCGCCAGTTTACGCTGCTGCCGCTGCGCAGCTACCTGCCGCAGCTCAAGCGCCTGCGCGATGACGATCGCTACGAGCGCCTGAGCGACAACATCGTGTACCTGACCAAGGACACCCATACCGACTACATCGACCGCGATATCGTCTACTCGATCTTGGACAAGCATCCCAAACGCGCCCGCGCCTGGTGGTTTGTGAATGTCGAGACCATGGACGAGCCGCACACCTTTGCCTATTCGGTCGAGACGTTCGGCACCGACTACGTGTTCCGCGTGCATCTGTACCTGGGCTACAAGATCAACCAGCGCGTCAATGCCTACCTGCGTCAGGTTGTTCAGGACCTGGCTGCCACTGGCGAGCTGCCGCCGCAGACGCATGACTACTCGGTCTACAAGGACCCGGGTAACATCGGCACGTTCAAGTTCGTCCTGATCCGTAAGCTTTTGGCGCCCGAAAGCGACGTGGAGCCGAGCGAGCGTACGGCCATCACGCTCAAGTACATCATCCGCCGTGCCGCCGGCACGCCCGCGCGTTGGTACGGCCTGGAGAACTCCAACGTGAGCTTTGAGTACGTGCCGCTGTTCACCAAGTTCAAGGCCGTGAACAAGATGCAGCGCCTGGCCCCCAACGAGCGGCCGTAGGCGCCGACGGGTTGCACGGAGTTGGTTTTCGATGGACAAGATTGAGACCGGGGAGGCAAACATGGATGCAAAGATGCTTGATGGCCGCGAGGTGGTTGCCGAGCTGGTACGTGAGGCACGCGCCGACGCCGCCGAAGATCGGTT
>DBEZQF010000076.1:0-3540 GCA_048254795.1 Collinsella sp.
CGACCTGGCCATCGCCCACAAGGGCCGTCCGCGCCACAACGCCGCCGAGGTCATGGGCATCATCGGTGACATCAAGGGCAAGACCTGCATCATCAACGACGACATGATCGACACCGCTGGCACCCTGTGCGCCAACGTCAAAGAGCTCAAGGCTATGGGCGCTGGCGACATCTACGTCTGCGCCACCCACGGCATCTTCTCCGGTCCGGCCATCGAGCGTCTGAACGACGCCCCGATCGTCGAGTGCCTCGTCACCGACGCCATTCCCGTCGAGGTCGGCGGCAAAATCAAGACCATCTCGGTCGCCGAGGAGTTCGCTCAGGCCATCTCCGCCGTTTACCACGAGGAGCCCGTCTCCACGCTCGTCGGCGGCGACTTCGCGCTGTAATCCAGCGTGCATCTCATCATCTTTGGTGTTTTTAAAGGGTCGGAAGCTCGCTTCCGACCCTTTTTCTACCCCTCGACAACCTTCCCTGGACAATTAGTTCAGATACGTATTTTTTTAAAGCTCCAAAGGCCGTTCTGAGCCTTCTGAGCTCCCCGGCGAACGCCATACTGCCCAAAGCTCATCGCTTTCGAGTACGACCGCCGCATATTTACCCTCAAATCGCCCTCGAAAGCCCTTAGAAACGCCTCGAACGCCCGCCGTCTTATACGTATCTGAACTAACTGTCCAGTAGCTATCGTCAACCTTCGCGGCAGAGCTCAATTTCCTGCAATCCCCTCAACCGATTCCACCGATTTCATAACACCCAGCCGTTCATGGCGCGCAGCGCCCCGCTGAGCGAAAAGAACGGTATGGCGGTCGCATTCTGCCGCCAACTTAGTACGTTATAGCTATGACGACCGTGATTTCACATCTCTCCGCCCTCCGCGCAATTCGTCGCGCACGACGGGCGTACTCTGCCCTACCCTGGGACTCCGTTGATAGCGAACAGCAAGCACAGGCCTTGGCTGGCTGCATTCCCAACAATGACGCGATAGACTTTGGCGCACTTTCGATACTCGACGCCTGGAATGAAGATGATTCCGAACTGCTCGATCTTCTCGTTTCAAACGAAGACAACAGGCGCCCCGACAAGCGACTTCTTCAGCATATTCTCTCCACTCCTCTTCCTGAAGGTGCAATTATGCACGTCGAGGCCGACATCTACGCAACGTCTCCTGCCATGACAGCCATGCTTTGTTCCAAAAATGAATCAGTCGCCAAAACCTTGATGCTCCTTATGGAGCTGCTCGGAACCTACTCCCTTCCTCCCGGGGCAACATACCCCATTGCCTATGACGACATCTGGCCCAAGGGCGATGACTACGAAGCGATGGACGACCTCGATTGCCGGGGCGACCAGTCGGCGACCGAACAGCAGAACGAAACCCGCTACGAACAGGCACACTACAAATGCGAGCCCGCCACGACCATCGAAGATCTCGAGGCGGTCGCGCACTTCGCCAAAAGTAGCTCATACACCTCGTTTCGCACGGCAGTCAAGCTCGCCCGACCCGGATCTGCATCCCCAGCCGAATCCCTAATGTTTGCCGTTCTCGGAGCGCCCATGCGCTTTGGCGGATTCGGATGTTGCAGCCTGCCCATGGGAGGCCTGCTACTCAACTATCGAATCGACTTCGACACCCTTGCGGTCAACATGTCCTCGGGCATCCCCCATGCCATCTGTGACCTATATTGCCCGGCAGCCGGAGTCGACAACGAATACAACGGAATTGGGCACGAGCTTCAAAACGCTCGCATCCACGATGGCAATCGAAATAATGGCCTCAAGGCAATGGGCATCCACGTCCTGGTTATCAATCGCGACCAAATGAAAGACCTTGTTGCACTCGAAGCCTTCGCCCAAACGATGCATCGACTCGCGGGAGTCCGATTCCGATACCGTATCAAGGGCTATCGCAAGCGTCAGGCCGCTTGGCTCAACGCCCTGCGGGCCGGAATCGGCCTTGCGCCGGTCTAAACGGCGAATCACCCGCGCACCGTCGAGCAGGGCTGGACAGTTAGTTCAAATACGTATAAATGGACACATTGAATTAGGCTGTTTTGCAGTTATCTCTATACCATTCGCCCTATTTGAAGGCAGGGTAGACTTCAAAACAGCGTCATATGGACTAACTAAAGCTCCAAAACAACGTATCGGCATTGAATTGAGCACTTCGAGTCCTCAGAACTTATACGTATCCGAACTAACTGTCCACCTCGATTTCGACGGCCGTCCAAACGCCCCTAAACGCCCTCAATTGCCCTCCATTTGACAGCGGCAACAGGGTCGCTCACCATAGCAGGCGACAAATCAACGAAAGGATGAACATGGCAGCTGCACAGCCGCTTAAGATTCGCATGGTTGCCGGACTTGGCAACCCTGGCGATGAGTATGCCGAAACCCGCCACAACGCTGGCTTCAAGGCGATCGACGAGTTGGCCCGTCAGGCCGGCGTCACGTACTGGAAAAACCAGGCCGGCGCCGAGGTCGCGCTCATCAATATCAACGATGCTGAGGAAGAGGGTGGCAAGCGCCAGATTGTGCTGGTCAAGCCGCAGTCGTATATGAATACCTCGGGTGGCCCCATCTCCAAGCTCTGCCGCGAGTACAAAATCAAGGCCGAGGAACTGCTCGTGATTCACGACGAGCTCGACATTCCCGCCGGCGACGTACGTGTTAAGGTGGGCGGTGGCCACGCCGGCCACAACGGCCTGCGCTCCATCATCGACAAGATGGGCAGCCGCGACTTTAGTCGCATTCGCACCGGCATCGGCAACCCTCCCGGCAAGATGGCCGTGGCAGACTACGTGCTCAAGCAGCTGCGCGCCCGCGAGGCCGAGGACTTCCAGGACACCTGCGCTCGCGCCGCCGACGCCGCCGGCCTGGCAATCGTCCACGGCGTGATCTATGCCCGCGACCACGTCAACGGTGCCGCCTCCGCCAACGGCAAGCACTAAAACCTACTATTTAGGGACAGGTTTATTTTGGCAGGTTTTATCTGCGAAAACGCCGCAGTCGGCACATCGCAATAGACACGCTGCCACCATACATGCATAGCACCCCAAAGGGAGCCGGCCTCATCACAACCCGTGGCCGGCCCCCTTTGCCGTTTTACCCGATAAAACTGACCAAAATATACCTGCCCCTGTTTGGTAGGCCGAAGTGGATAAACCCTGCTCCCAACCGCCGAAGACACACGTAAGTGACATGTCCATGAGGGTATAATTTGTACCGTATGTCTGCACAACGCCTGTGCGCGTACGGTTTTATTCGGGCTACCGTCCATTTCCGTGGAGGCACGGTTCGGCAGCCCTAACAAGAGAGGGGTTCTATGTATAAGATCCTGGAGAAGACGCAGTTCTCTGAGAAGGTGTTCAAGTTCCGCATCGAGGCGCCTGCAATCGCCAAACATGCGCACGCTGGACAGTTCCTCATGGTTCGCGCCAACGAGACGGGCGAGCGCGTCCCGTTTACCCTGGCCGGCTGGAACGGTGACGAGGGCTGGGTCGAGTTCATCTTCATGGTGATCGGCAAGACCACCGAGATGCTG
>DBEZQF010000077.1:0-9986 GCA_048254795.1 Collinsella sp.
TCATCCCCGTTCCGGGTGCCGACTCGGACAAGGTCGTCTCGAGCTGGGACGTGCTGGCCGGCAAGGTGGAGCTTACGGGCCGCGTCGCCGTCATTGGCGGTGGCCTGGTGGGCACCGAGACTGCCGAGTACCTGCTGCAGCGCGGCTGCGAGGTGGCGATTGTCGAGATGCTCGACAAGATTGCCGCGGGCGAGTCCGAGACCATTCTGCCGCTGATTATGAGCGACTTTGCAGAGCACAACGTGGAGCAGCACGTGAAGACCCGCCTGACCGCCATTACCGACGAGGGCGTGGAGGCCATTCGCACTACCGAGGACGGCGCCGAGGAGCCGGTAAAGATCGCCTGCGATTACGTGGTGATGGCCGTGGGCTCCAAGGCCAACGCGTTTGACCTGGATGGCGTGACGGTGCCCGTGACCTGCGTGGGAGACTGCTCGGGCGAGCGCACCGCCGACATCGCGAGCGCCATTCGCACGGCATATCACGCGGCCAACGAGCTGTAGTTAACTTCGCGGCCAGGCGGGGCGGTAGCACGGATCCGTCTCGCCCGGCTGTGTCCCGTCGGATGTCAACCGGTGCGGGGCCTGCAAGCGCGCAGGTCTCGCCCTTTTTGTTTTGCTCCGGTGGATGGCAATGCGCGGTAATCATGAGGAGTGAGGACGTCTACTGCCTCGCAGATCACTCAAAATTATTGGGGGAGGGGTTAATAACCATATCCTCTATACCAAAGGACATAAAGAGATGCCAATTTTGTTGACAAGCGAATGACGATTAGCCGTGAGTCAGCTACCAGCGTAAATAATCGATAAAGAAATGTCGTAATTTGGTGCCAAATGCCCAGATAACGCCGCGTCTATTTTAATTAACTGCTTTGAGCAAACAGTAAAATGCTACTATCTAACTTGCACGTAAGAAGGCAGATTAACGGTTAAGGCTAAGAAGTGGCAGGTATGTCGGAAGCAACTAGGACTCGCACGCATGCGCCCGAGGTTAGGCAGCGCGCCGTCGAGATCCTCCAAGAGGGGGTCGGTCATCGCGCCCTCGCTGCGGAGCTTGGCATTCCCCAGGCCACGGCTCGTCAGTGGGCCCGCGCGTATGCCGTGGGCGGTGCCGACGCCGTTCTCAATGCCGGTTCGCATCATCACACCTATTCGTACGACGTAAAGCTCGCTGTGGTTAAGGACCGTCTGGAAAACGGCTTGACGGTTCGCGAGGCCATGATCAAGCACAAGATTCCCAGCGAGTCTTCGGTCAAGGCTTGGTGCCGTCAGTACCGTGAGAGCGGTGAGTCCGCACTGGTCGATAAGCCGCGCGGTCGCAAGCCGCGCGTTAAAAAGGCGGAATAGCAAACGGGATGGTGCGCCCACGGGGCGCATTTTTCTTGCCGCGCCAACTTTTTGGACCGGCGCGAGCCTATCGGGACATCCTCCAACGTAGTCAATAAACCGCGCGCAGTGGCCCGCGCGTCTGTCGTTGCGGTAAGGGAGCGTCACCCCTCTACTCCAATGCGGACGTACCCTTGCCCCGTACGCCTAAAACTCCCCAGTTGACCGAAAACCTGCCGCCGCTATTCCTCAATTGAGCTATAACGTTAAACAATTGCAGCGTTTTTGCATGGGGGAGTGATGGTATGACGCTACTGTATTTCCTTACCCTGTTTCCGCTGGTACCGGCGCTGGGCATGCTGCTCGCGCGCGGTGACCGCGCCCGCGATGCGGTGGGGCTCATAGGCTCCGGCATTATTATGGCGGTGACAGTTGTAGTCGCCGTCATGTTTTTTGGCATGGGTCCGCAGAGCTTTGAGGTTGCCTCCGGCACCTCGCATGTGCTCTCGATCATCAGCTCCGTCATCGACGTCATCCTGTGCGCCGTAATCCTGTACAACGCGTACAAATATAGGAACGCGCTCGCCACGGTGCTCGGCATAGTCCAGCTGGTGGGCTCGTTCGCCTTTGCAGCCATGACGCTGCCCGCGGTCGAAGCCGTCACGGCGACGCCGCTCTACCTGGACTACATGAGCGTGATCATGGTCCTCGCCGTCGGCATTGTTGGCAGCCTCATCTGCGTGTATGCCTTGGGTTATATGAAGGACTTCCAGGCCCACGACGAGCACGAGGCCGCACTGCGCGGGCAGACCGCGCCCGACCGTCGCCCGCAGTTCCTGGCGCTTATGTTCCTGTTCCTCTCGGCCATGTTCGTCATCGTGACGAGCGACAACCTTGAGTGGCTGTTCTGCGGCTGGGAAATCACCACCGTGTGCTCGTTCCTTATGATTGGCTACACGCGCACGCCCGAGGCCATCAAGAACGCTTTCACCCAGATCATCCTTAACATGCTGGGCGGTATCGCGTTTTTGGCGGGCCTTATGTTCTTGCACGCTAACGGCATGCCGCTGACCATCTCGGGCATGATCGAGCTTTCCGGCGCCGGTACCGCGCAATCCGCACTGCTGGTGATGCCGGTCATCCTGTTGTCGCTCGCCGCACTCACCAAGGCCGCACAGATGCCGTTCCACACTTGGCTGTTGGGTGCTATGGTTGCCCCCACTCCCACGAGCGCCCTGCTGCACTCGTCAACCATGGTCAAAGCCGGCGTGTTCCTAATGGTCAAGCTGAGCCCGCTCTATGCTATCTATCCCGTAACCGGCTTTATGGTCACGAGTGTGGGCGCCATCACGTTTTTGCTTGCTTCCCTCATGGCCATCTCGCAGAGCAACGCCAAACGCGTGCTCGCGTACTCCACCATTTCCAACTTGGGCCTCATCAGTGCCTGCCTGGGTGTCGGCGCGCCCGAGGCCGTATGGGCGGCCATCTTTCTGATCCTGTTCCACACGGTGGCAAAGTCGCTGCTGTTCCTGTGCGTGGGCACGGCCGAGCATCATATCGGCAGCCGCAATATCGAGGACATGGACGGTATGTTCAGCCGCATGCCGCACCTGACGCGTCTGATGATGCTGGGCATCATGGGCATGTTTGTGGCGCCGTTTGGCATGCTCGTGTCCAAGTGGGGCGCTCTGGTGGCGTTCGCGCAGACCGGCAACGTGCTCATGATCATGGTGCTTGCCTTTGGCTCGGCCGCGACGTTCTTCTTCTGGGGCAAGTGGCTTGCCAAGCTTTCGGGCGTCGACCCCACGGCTCAAAACGTTGAGGTCAATGTCCATAAGACCGAATGGATGGCCCTCAACACCATCGCCGCGCTGCTGATTCTGTGCTGCGTGGCGTTCCCGGTTATCTCGAGCGGTCTGGTGTCGCCTTACTTGGCCATGGTGTTTGGCCGCGTGCCGTACGTTATCGGCAAGGACGCCATGTACCTGATGGTGGTTATCGTGGCGTTTATCGCCGTGGTGCTGCTGACTTCATTCCGAGTGAGCAACAAACCGCATGTAAACGTATATCTTTCGGGCGTGGGAACCGACAAATATCGCCATTTCCGCGGCTCGATGGGGCACGAGGTGAAGGCCGAAAAGCGCAATTGGTACTCGGAGGACGCCCTTGGCGAGAAGCGTATTGGCCCCGCGGGTAGCGTCGTGTGCTGCAGCATCATCTTGTTTGCGCTGCTGTGTTGCGCGTGGATTGGGCCCGAGAGACTTGCCATGAGCGCGCCCTCGGTGCTGCGCGGCAAGTATTTCGAGGGTTCGGGCGTCGTGGGCATTTTTATTGGCACCGTGGCGTTTGCCTTGCTGGCGCCGTTTGTGGGTGGCCTGATCGACGGCGTTGACCGTAAGCTTTCGGCCCGCATGCAGGGCCGCGTGGGCCCGCGCCTGCTGCAGCCCTTCTACGACGTTGCCAAGCTCCTGCGCAAAGCCCCTGCCAGCGTAAACACCATGGACGATACCTACATGGCGTGCGCGCTCATCTTTACCGTCGTGGGCGGCGGCATCTTTGTGTCGGGCTCCAACACGCTGCTGTGCGCTTTTATGGTGACGCTCGCCGCGATCTTTGTGGTGCTGGCGTCCGCCTCGACGCAAAGTCCGTTTGCCCAGGTCGGCGCCGACCGTGAGCTGCTGCAGGTCATGAGTTACGAGCCCGCCGTTCTGCTGATGAGCGTGGGCCTGTACCTTGCCACCGACAGCTTCGATTCCATTGCCGTGACGGGGCAGTCGGCCCCCATCGTCGTGTACAGCGCGCCCATTTTCCTCGCGCTGCTCGCGGTGCTTACCATCAAGCTGCGCAAGTCGCCGTTTGACCTTTCGTACTCGCATCACGCGCATCAGGAGATTGTCCAGGGCGTCGCCACCGAGATGAGCGGCGGCACGCTGGCCAAGATGACCCTTATGCACTGGTGCGAGACCGTGCTGTTTTTGATGTGGGTGGGCATGTTCTTTGTTTGGGACAACCCCGTGAGCTGGGTTGTAGCCCTGGTCGTGATGGCCGCGACGTATTTTGTCGAGGTGCTGATCGACAACACCTTCGCCCGTAGCACTTGGCGCAGCTGCTTTAAGCTCGGCTGGGGCGTGGCGCTGGTGTTTGGCCTGCTCAACCTTATGCCCATCCTCGTCGACGTGTTTATTTAGGAGGCGGCATCCATGGATCATAAAATGTCGCGCTCGCCGTGGGTTATTCATTACGACGGTTCGAGCTGCAACGGATGCGATATCGAGGTGCTGGCCTCGCTCACGCCGCTGTTCGATGCGGAGCGCTTTGGCGTGGTCAACACCGGCAACCCCAAACATGCGGATATCTTTTTGGTGACGGGTTCGGTCAATGCCCAGAACCTGCCCGTCGTGCGCCAGATCTACAACCAGATGCTCGAGCCCAAGTGCGTGGTGGCCTGCGGTATCTGCGCGTGTTCGGGCGGCGTGTTCCGCGATGCCTACAACGTGATCGGCGGCGTGGACCGCGCGATTCCCGTGGACGTGTACGCGCCCGGGTGCGCCATTCGTCCCGAGACCGTGATCGACGCCATTGTAGAGGCGTGCGGCATCCTGGACCAGAAGGAGGCCGTGATGCGTGCTGGCGGTGACCCGCTTGCCGTGGGCGGCGCCGCAACCTGGGACGGTGGCGTTGAGCTGGGCGAGGACGGGTTTGTGGCTGCGGCCGGGGCTGATGGCGCCGGCGACGCGCTTGCCGTGAAGCCCGCCGCGCCCGCCGCTGCAAAGGAGGCCGAGTAATGCAAAAGGCTATCTATACCACCGTCGGGATCGACGAGCTCCTGTCGCATGTCCAGGCGCTCAAGGGCGTCGGCGCGCGCTTTGTGCAGATGCATGCCGAGCGCTGTGTGGACGACGGATCGTATCGCCTGGTCTATACGTTTATCAACGTCCGCGCTGCTCAGGAGAATATTGCGCAGGACGGCAGCTATGCGATCGAGAACCTGGTGGTTGAGGGAATTGATCAGTATCAGGAGATTCCGTCCATCAGCTCGTACTATCCGGCGGTATTTCCGTTTGAGAACGAAGCGCACGACCTGTTTGGGCTTGCCATCACCGACATGCAGATCGACTTTAAGGGCTTTTTCTACCAGGTCTCGACTGCCGAACCCATGAGCGTTATCACGCCCGAGGTGAAGGCCGCACGCGAGAAGGCCATGAAGGTCCGTGCCGCCGCCGAGGCCAAGGCGCGCAAAGCCGCGGCCGAAAAGGCCGCCGCGGCTGCGGCTGCTGCAGGGGAGGGTGCTGCGAGCGCCGGCGACGCCGCGGGCGCCGCTGCTCAGCCCGCTGCGGCTGCCGGCTCCGATGCTCAGCACGATGAGGCCGCTGCGAAGGCCGCGCTCAAGGCTGCCGAGATGGAGGCAAAGCTCGCCGCCATGGATCCCGAGAAAGCGGCCAAGGTCCGCGCGGCGCTTGCCGCCAAGGCCGCCCGCGATAAGCAGAAAAAGGAGGCGTAAGGCCCATGGCACATCGCTCCGTTATTCCGTTTGGCCCGCAGCACCCGGTGCTGCCCGAGCCGCTTCATCTGGACCTGGTGATCGAGGACGATCGCGTTATCGAGGCAATTCCGCAGATCGGCTTTGTGCACCGCGGACTCGAGAAGCTCACCGAAAAGCGCGATATGCATCAGTTTGGCTACATCGCCGAGCGCATCTGCGGCATCTGCGCCGTGGGCCACAGCTGCGGCTATGCCAGCGCCTGCGAGCGCATGCTCGGCATCGAGGTGCCTGGTCGCGTGCAGTATATCCGCACCATTCTGCACGAGCTTTCGCGCATTCACTCGCATCTGCTGTGGCTGGGCCTGCTCGCCGATGCCTTTGGCTTCGAGGCGCTGTTCTATCGGTCTTGGACGCTGCGCGAGCAGATTCTCAAGATCTTCGAGAGTACGTGCGGCGGTCGCGTGATTCTGTCGATCAACGAGATTGGCGGTCTTAAACACGACATTGAGGACTCCGAGCTGGCGGGTATTGTCCAGACGCTCGACGCCATGCGTCCCGACTACGAGGCTCTGGTGCATACGTTTTTGGACGACGCCAGCTGCGGCGAGCGCCTGCATGGCGTGGGCGTGATCAGCAAGAAGGACGCGCTGGGTCTGTCGATGGTCGGCCCGTTCGGCCGCGCCTCGGGCGTGGACTACGACGTACGTATGTTCGGTGACGGTGCCTATGCGGACTTAGCTGCGTTTGAGCCTATCGTTGCTAACGATGGCGACTGCTATGCCCGCTGTCAGGTGCGTTGTGCCGAGGTCACGCAGGCCATGGACATCATCGAGGAGCTTGTGGGCAAGATTCCGCACGACGGAATCGGCGGACGCACCAAGCTCACGCCGGCCGACGGCGCGCGCGGCGAGGTTGTGATTGAGCAGCCGCGTGGCGAGGCGTATTACTATGTGCGCGGCAACGGCACCAAGAATCTGGACCGTTTCCGCGTGCGCACGCCGACGTCGCAGAACCTGGCGGGTCTGACGCATGCGCTGCAGGGCGTGCTCCTTGCCAACGTGCCCATGATTATCCTGACCATCGACCCCTGCATTAGCTGCACGGAAAGGTAGGCGCGGCATGAGTTTGCTGACATTTGCCAAGACGGCCTTGGGCTCTATGGTCAAGCAGCCGGTCACGGTGTGCTATCCGCAGGAGAAGCTGACGGCGCCCGAGCGCTTGCGCGGGCATATCGTCAACGACATGGACGTGTGTATCTGCTGCGGCATGTGTGCGCGTCGCTGTCCGGCGGGCGCGCTCGCGGTCGATCGCAAGGGTGGAACGTGGTCGATCGACCCGTATGCCTGTGTGGTGTGCGGTGAGTGCATCGAGAGCTGCCCCAAGCACTGCCTGACTATGGACACCGCCCGCACCCCAGTCGCAGCGGACAAGACTCCCACGGTAGAAACTAAGCCGGAGTAGCGCTGGAATAGAGCTGGAATAGGGGCCGGAGGGGCAAAAATGCCCCACCGGCCCCGCGCGTGAGCGCGCGGTTGGGCTGCCACGAACAAAACTATGCCGGATTACGGGGCTGGATAGCGAACCTCCCACCATGCAGAAAAACGCAAAAACAAAACCGCAGGTAGATAGCCTGCCGTTTTTCAAAAATAGGGGGTATGGATGAGGTCTCCGAGCTTAGCCCCGTAATCCGGCATAGTTTTGAAATGGCGCCATATCGGTGACAGCCCTTGAGCCCCCGGGGACGGAGGAAAACGGATCATTTTGGCCCGATGGCTCTGAGTCGCACCTATTTTCCTGCGAAAACGCCGTGTCTCATCTTTGGTGAGACATTTGTCTCACGCTCAAAACCGAATCTGGAACATGTGTCACCTGCCCTAAGTGTGTTTCATTCCGTAACTTTAGGCTGATGCAAGGTCTGAGACCGCGAGAAGGGAGACACGATGGGTAAGTACACGAGGGGTCTCTTGGCGGTGATACTGGCCGTAGTGCTGGTATTGCCAGCCGCAGCATTTGCCATGCTGCCCGAGGCCAACGCCAGGTCCAGCACAGGAATGGACGGACCGGAAATGGCCGGAAAGGTCATCGACCCCGACACCAGCGGACGCTGGGAAATCTGGGCGGCGGGCCATGGTGGCAATAAGGTGACGACCCAAAACGTCGGTCGAATCTGGACCGACAAGACGGTTAAGGAAACTGGAGAAAACAAAGCGTCAGATTTTGTGACTACGCTTTCGGCGATGTCCTCAACGTCTAATTCGACCGTGACGGTCACCACGCCACTCGACATCGTGATGGTGTTGGATGCCTCCGGCTCGATGGATGATCCTATGGGTGGCGGAGATCGCACCAAGCGTATCGATGCACTGAAGGGCGCTGCGAACAGCTTTATCGATACCATCGCCAAACAAAACGAGGCTATCGAGGGTGTCGATAGGCAGCACAGGGTTGCCATTGTTAAGTTTGCGGGTGATAAGACTGATAAGGTCGGCAATAACACGTACAGGCAGGGGCTATTTTGGTACAACAACTCGCAGGTAATGAAGGGCCTGACCGATTGCTCCGGCGGCAACGTGAAAACTCTTAAGGATAGGATTGCCCAGATTACACCCGCTGGTGCAACGCGCGCCGACTATGGTCTGGAACTGGCTAGGGATATTCCTTCCGGTCGTGCAGGCGCCAAGAAGGTCGTTGTGTTCTTTACCGACGGCACGCCAACAAGTGGCAACACGTTCAACTCTGACGTCGCTAATAAAGCCGTGACGGCTGCCAAGAATATGAAGGACAGCAAGGCTGCCGTCTATACCATCGGCATCTTTGACGGTGCGAACCCCAGCGCCAGTATCCAAGATTCGAATACAAGCCAAGAAAACAAGTTCATGCAGGCCGTTTCGAGCAACTATCCCAATGCCACGGCATGGAACGCTCACGGCACACGCGCGGAAAACTCCGACTACTACAAGTCGGCGACCAATGCAGAAGAACTCAAGAAGGTCTTCGACGACATCTCGCAGGCCATCACATCGGAGGCGCCTTATCCGACCGAAATCCATAAGGGCTACGACGAGACCAAGTCCGGCTACATCACGTTTACCGACGAGCTGGGCGACTTTATGCAGGTCGACGGATTTGCCGAAGTCGTCATCAACGGCACGCCGTTTACCAAGGCGAGCAAGACGGTCAACAAAGAGACCAATACCGACACCTACGAGTTCGCCGGCAAGGCAAAAGACCTGCTCATTACCGTGCAGCGCGCCGGCGATGACAATCCCCAGAAGGGCGATATCGTAACGGTCAATATTCCTGCGTCGTTGATTCCGCTGAGTCACTTTAAGACCGTAGACGACAAGCTTTCGGTCGACAGCGTTAAGCCCATTCAGGTGAAGTATGCCTCGAGCGTGAAGAGGGACGCCCTCGATAACCTGTTTACGCCTGAGAAGGTCACGGGACTCAAGGACTACATCGAGAACAATACGACTGTCGTTGACGGCACCAAGACCGTGAATTTCTACGCGAACAAGTGGGCTGCCGGCGATCTGGGCAATACGGTTGCGACCTTTGAGCCGGCCGACACCAACCGCTACTACTACTTCCAGAAACAGACCCCTATTTACACGGATGAGGAATGCACGAAGCCGGCAAAGAATTCGCTGGCAGATACCGGCACCTATTACTACAAGGATGAGTTTGAGGAGCAGGGCGAAAACGGCGAGGCCAAGCCCGCCTCTGCCGTCATCGAGTTTATCGGCGGCGACGCTGCGAAGTTTGACGGCGCTATTGTTGCTGACGAGGACGGCAACCTTTCGTTTAGCGTGGGAACCGCGCGCCTAGCCTTTATCGACGAGCTCCACACCACCAAGGAGAGTGTGGGAGGCAACAACACTGGTACCGTGACTGACGTTCTCAATCCCAAGTGGAACAACGTGTCCGCCAAGGCGACCGCGACGCATGTCAATTCCTACCTGGGCAACAACGGCAAGATTAGCTTTGCGTACAACATGACGCCGGCAACGGTAGAAACCAAGGCCAGCTTTGGCCTGACCAAGGTGCTCGAGGGTCGCGACTGGACGAATGCTGACGCGTTTGAGTTTGGCCTGACATCCGAGAGCGGCGCCCCGATGCCTGCGGCTAGGACTGCGACCGTGCGCAAGGCTGACCTGGACCAGGGCAAGGCTGCCATC
>DBEZQF010000078.1:0-2100 GCA_048254795.1 Collinsella sp.
CGACCGATCAGGGTGATACTTCGTGGCAGAGCGTCCGACATACAAGCTCAGGTTTCTCGATCCCAAGAAGCGCTTTCCGGCGATGCCCGAGCAGCCTGCGGGACGCTCATATGGCGTGGTCTGGAAACTCTTTGGCGAGGACCAGCATGAATCTTGTTATGTCGTCGAATTCGTTGGCAAAAGTCATGTGTCGCTTTTGGGCTACGTAAGCGTTTCGGGTGAGGTGTACAAGGTGGACCGCCCCGTTAGCGAGGCTCCGCTGCCCAACGATCCCGACATGGAACTGGTCCTTGACGAGTCGGATTCCAGTATTGGTGAGATTATGGTAAGGGAAGCCAGCGGTGCAATGCGTACGTGCGCGCGAACCGTCGGCTCTCCCGAAGGCCCCATGCGCGAGCAGTCCGATCACGATACATGGAATTCGGCCCGCTCCCTTCCTTACGGCGAGTTCATGGCATCGATGTTCCTGCGCTACGTGATATTTGCCAACTCCGAAAGCGCTGTTGCGAACACGGCGGACGCCGACGGTCTCGATGCGGACATGCAAAACGTTGTCGACAAGATCAAGCTCGTAAAGTTGCCCGAGCCGGTCGAGGTGTTTTTGGGCTTTAACACGGCACCGCTACCTGACGCTATCGAGACGCTGCTCTACCGCGTTGACCATGCCGAGAATCCGAGCGGTATCGAGCGTTATGCCGCCGCCCTTATGAGCGAGGTCGACTTGCCCCGTCTGCGCACCATTGCCGCCAAGTCCGAAATGAGCCTAGCGCGCATCGACCGGTCAAAGCTGTTTTATCTCAATTTTGATCGTAGCTTGCTGGACCAGGACGAGATTGACATGCTGCTTGCCATCGAGTGCCGTCTCAACCGCCTCTCCGGCATCCTCGAGCGCATCGGGGCCGGATTGGCCCCTGTGGCATCCTCGCCGAGCCTTGAGGGCTGCGCGCTCTTTGATGCGTGGCATATCGCCAAGACGACCAACGATGTTCCCCGACTGCTCGATACGGCCTCGAGCGATAACCCGTGGGGCAAACCGGGTACGGTGGCTTGCCAGCCGGGCGGTGAGTGGGATGTGCGTACCCGCTTCGCGCGTATTGTCGAGGCGCTCAACGTGGTCACGCGGCTCGACTATACCTATCGGGCAAACGTTGCCGAGGGGATTATGCTCGTTCGGTTTGGGCACTCTGTCGTGAATGCCATGCCGCAACGTGAATACGACGCTCAAGATGACGCCTGGCGCGAGCTGGAAGAGGACACGCGTGCGATCTGGGCCGCGGAGCACGATGCGCGCGTGGCACTCACGCTTGCGGCAGCGTGTTTTGCCGCGGGCACCTGCATCACGCGCTGCTATGTGCAGATTGCTGCTCCCGACAGTGAGCAGGGCGAGCGCGTTGTCGCAACGTATTTCTTTGGGCGCGCGGCCTATCTGGCCGATTGCGTGCCTGTCGCCAAGGATCTTGAGAGCATGGACATGGACGATATGCCGTGCAAGCGTGTGCTTGAGGCGTATGAGTCAACCGCTCCGGAGACGATTGAGCCTGCGGAGGTTCATGCTCGTCCGCGTGATGACCATCGCACACTGCCGCCGGCGCTGCGCGATCTGCTGCTCGCCGATAAGGCTGACGAGTTGGAGGTCATGGAAGAGGACGATGACCCATACGTGGCCCGTGTTGTTGAATTGCGCGAGCAGGCAAAAGTCGACCGTACAGGTGCTTTTGAAGGCTTTTCCCGTCTTGTCGAGGAGTTGGAGGCTAAGTGCGCCGTCGCCGAGCTTTTGGCGACAGGTCCGGTTCAAACGCAGTTTTGCGATAACCAGCTGGTGCGCATGGTGCTACCGGTGTTGGAAGAAGACCGCTCTGTGCGAATCCTTCGTGCGCCCGATGCGCTGTACTTTGCCCAGCACGAGATCTGCAGCTTTTACGCCGAGCAAGAGGACTTTGAACGAGCGCTGCCCGAGGTGCGCCATCTTTACGATCTGGCGCGCTCGTCCATGCAATCGCACTTTGCGCTCATCAACGTGCTTGCGCGTCTGGAGCGCTTTGACGAGATTATCGAGGTGGCGCGCCACGGCCTACGTATTGCCAGCGATCGTTCTGCAAT
>DBEZQF010000079.1:0-3479 GCA_048254795.1 Collinsella sp.
GGCAACGATGGTCTCCTTGGTGCCGCGCATGGACACGACGACGGCCAGGGTGTTCTCGTTGACGTAGGCCGGGGTGGCGTGCACGAACTCGTTGCTGGTGTAGCTGGAGCTCACGACCTGCGTGGCCTCGTGCTCCATAAAGTACTGGGCAGGATAGTTACCGCCGTTGGATCCGCCGGCGCCAATCCACACGACGCGCTTGATGCCGCCCTTGTCAGCCTTGTCAGCCAAAACCTGGGAAACGACATCCTTAACCTGTTCCTGAGTAGTCATCGTGCATCAGCCTTTCTTCTCGTTTGATGCTCATCACAGGCATACAAGTTACATACATGTTTTGGTTATGTCGACTAGTTGTATGCTATATTTGTCTTAGATATTTTGCTGATGCGGTTTTCGACAACTGGCTACCAGCGGTTTTATTGTTGTGTTGAATACATGCTTGCTTAGATAAGCATACAAGTTAGATATAGGCTGATCGCATGAACGCTTCATCTAAAAAGAAACTGAGCCAATACGAGCGCTTGGCGGGTACGCTTCGCGACCGCATCGCCGCCGGCATCTACGCACGCGGAGACAAGCTGCCGTCCGAGATGGAGCTCATGGACGAATCGGGGCTGTCGCGCAGCACCGTGCGCCACGCCCTTAAGGTTCTCGTTGATGAGGGCCTGGTGCGCACCGAGCGCGGGCGTGGCGCCTTTGTGGCCGACACGCCCGCGCTCCACGAGAACAACCTGGTGTTTTCGAGCTATACCAAGCAGGTCGAGGGCCAGGGCATGAAGCCCACCACGCGCACGGTGGACTCGGGCTTTACCAAGGCGGGCGGCAGCATAGCTAAGTTCTTTGATGCCGCCGTGGGCAGCAAGCTCGTCAAACTTGTCCGTCTGCGTTATCTGGATGATGCGCCACTGTGCCTGGAGACCACCTATCTGCCGCCAAGCTTTGGGTCGCTCATCGATCGCGATATCAACGGTTCGCTCTACGCGACGCTGCGCCAAGAATTCCATCGCGCGCCAGCACAGGGACATAAGACCTTTGAGGTGTGCTATGCCTCGCAAAACGAGGCGTTTTTGCTCAACGTCGAGCGCGGGCAGGCGCTGATCCTGATCACCGACTACGTCTACGACACCGACGGCCGACCGCTCCATGTCTCTAAGCGCATCCAACGCACCGACCGCGCCAAATACACCGAGCCAATCGGCTAACCTGCCAAAATAAACCTGTCCCTAAATGGTAGGTTTGGGGAGGTCGGGGAACCAGGTTGGTTTGGGTTGGTTAGGGACGCGCTCGGCTAGGACCAGCTCCATCCAACACATGTCGTACCAGCGACCGAACTTTTGGGCGCAGCGGTCGAAGACACCCACCAGGCGATATCCCATATGGGCATGGAAGTCCTGGCTGTTGTGCGTCAGGTACTCGTCGTCCTTGTCGTGCGGCACGGCGATGAGGGCGCACATGTTGGTGATGCCCATCGAGACCAGGCATTGCTTGAGCGCGTCATGCAGCTTGCGGCCCAGCCCACCGTGGCGCACATCACGCGCCAAGTAAATCGATGTCTCGACCGACCAGTCGTATGCCTCTCGGCTGTTGAGCGGGCTCACATAGGCATAGCCCACCGGACGTCCGCGGAGTTCCATCACCAAATACGGATAGCGCCTGAGCGTACGCTCGATGCGCCCGGCGAACTCCTCAACGCTCGGCACCTCGTATTCGCAGGTAATCGCCGTCTGGCGCACATACGGCTCATAGATGGCAAGCAACGCCGGCGCGTCATCGGGCGTCGCCAGGCGAATCGTCGGCTCGGACATCTCGGGCATACAGCCCCTCCCCCTCAAAAATAAAGGCCGCCTTGCGCCAAACCCAGCGCAAGGCGGCCTCTCGTCATTACATCAGGCTACAGGACAGCCGCCAACGCGTCGATATCCTCCTGCGTCGTGGCCCAGCTGGTGCAAAAACGCACCACCGTGTGGGTATCGTCATACTTTTCCCAGTACTCAATCGAGGCATGCTCGCGAATGCGGGCCATGTCCTCGTTGGGCAGAATCACAAACTGCTGGTTTGTGGGCGTCTCCAAGAAGAACTGGTAGCCGTGCTCGTGCAGCACGCGACGAAGCGCCTGCGCGGTTTCGATCGCCTGGCGACCAATCTCAAAATACAGGCCGTCGGTAAAGAGCGCCTCAAACTGCACGCCCGTCAGGCGGCCCTTGGCCAGCAACGCACCGTGCTGCTTAATGCGCAGAATGGGGTGCGCCGGGGCGTGCATGCCGCAAAACACCACGGCCTCGCCGCAGAGCGCGCCGCACTTGGTGCCGCCGATGTAGAACACGTCGCACAGCTGCGCCAGCTCGGGCAGGGTAATGTCGCACTCATCGGCCGCCAGCGCATAGGCCAGGCGGGCACCGTCCACAAACAGCGGAATCTCGCGCTTCTGGCACACTGCGTGAATCGCCGCGAGCTCAGCCTTGGAGTACAGCGTGCCGTACTCGGTCGATAGGCTCACGTACACGGCACCCGGGAACACCGTGTGCTCGTAGCTCTCGTTTTCGTAGAACACCTGGATATAGTTCTCGAGGTCCTCGGCGTGCATCTTGCCCTCGTAGCCGGGGATGGTGAGCACCTTGTGGCCGCCAAACTCGATGGCGCCCGCCTCGTGGCAGGCGACATGGCCAGTCTCAGCAGCAACGACGCCCTCGTACGGCGCGAGCAGCATGTCGATCACCGTCGCGTTGGCCTGCGTGCCGCCCACCAGAAAAAACACGTCGGCATCGGGGGCCTGACAGGCCTCGCGGATAAGTTGCTTGGCACGCTCGGTGTGTGCATCGGTACCATAGCCGGGCTGCGGCTCCATATTGGTATCAACGAGCGCCTGCAGCACTGCCGGGTGTGCGCCGTGGGAATAATCGTTGTTGAACGCGAGCATGGCAATCCTCTCTTACCGGGTATCGGCCAGATGATTCAAACGGAGCTATTGTACGCCGTTGGGATAGGCAATGCGCGCGGCAAGGCACTCAAGTGCCAGTACCAGGGCAAAACCGCAGCTCACATCGCTCAAAAAGTGTGCACCGATCACGATGCGGCCAAACGCGACGAGCACCGCGACCACGGCCGCCGTCCAAAAGACCACACGACGGCGCGACGGCTTTTCCTTAAAGGCTGCCGCGGGAAGCCCGGCGAGCATAAGGCCGATCGCCGCATGCGCCGTGTGTCCGCTCGCAAACGACTTGAACCCGTCCTTGATCACGCCGGCGGCGATATAGGCCCACTTGTCGGGGTTGCCGATCACCCACCACGGCTGAAAATTGAGCCCCGGCGTGACCTCGATCACGCGCATGCGCGGGCGCGACCATAACGGCTTAACAATGACGTTGAGGATGATGGCCTGAGCGACCCACACGGCCAGCACCATCAACGCCCAGCGCGTAAGCTCGTCGGGCTCGGTCGTGCGCGTGAGGCGGTAGGCGATGAAGTTGGCTGCGATGACC
>DBEZQF010000080.1:0-3487 GCA_048254795.1 Collinsella sp.
GACCTACGGGACCACAACCCGTCGCTCTAGCCAACTGAGCTACACCCACCGTGTCCTGTGCGCTTCGCGCTCGACTATTATTGCAAGGAACGCCACGCGATGCAAGCCCCAATTTTCAAGAATTTTGAAAAGAGTTTTTCGAGACCATTTCGGGCAAATCCTACCGGTTCCATAGGAGTAAACTTGCCCCACTGCAAATGCTCGAAAGGACCAGCATGAAAGAACTCTCCAACCGTACGGCAACGTTTACCGATTCCGTCATCCGCCGTATGACGCGCATCTCCAACAAGTATGGCGCCGTCAACCTGTCGCAGGGCTTCCCTGACTTCGATCCCCCAGCGCAGTTGCTCGATAGCCTCAGCACCATCGCCAGCGACCCCAAGCCGCTCTATCACCAGTACTCCATCACCTGGGGCTCCCAGGCCATGCGCGAGGCGCTCGCCGCCAAACAGGAGCACTTTATGGGCATGCCGGTGAACCCCAACGAGAATATCGTAGTCACCTGCGGCTCCACCGAGGCCATGATGGCCGCCATGATGACGGTCACGAACCCCGGCGATAAGGTCGTCATCTTCTCGCCGTTCTACGAGAACTACGGCGCCGACACGATCCTTTCGGGTGCCGAGCCCATCTACGTGCCGCTCAACTCGCCCACATTCGACTTTGACCGCGAGGTGCTCGAGGCGGCCTTCCGCGACAACGATCCCAAGGCCATCGTCCTGTGCAACCCTTCCAACCCCTGTGGCAAGGTCTTTACGCGCGAGGAGCTCACCTTTATCGCCGACCTCTGCAAAAAGTACGACGCCTACTGCATCACCGACGAGGTATACGAGCACATCGTCTACGCGCCCCACGAGCACGTCTATATGGCCACGCTGCCCGGCATGTTCGAGCGCACCATCAGCTGCAGTTCGCTGTCTAAGACGTACTCCATCACCGGCTGGCGTCTGGGCTACACCATTGCCCCGGCCCAGATCACCGAGCGCATCAAGAAGGTCCACGACTTCCTCACCGTGGGTGCCGCCGCTCCCCTGCAGGAAGCTGTCGTCACCGCCCTCAACTTCGACGACAGCTATTACCAGGAGGTCCTCGACCTGTACACCGCCAAGCGCGACCTGTTCTGCCAGGGGCTCGATAGCATCGGTCTTGAGCACAACGTGCCGCAGGGCGCTTACTACGTCATAATGGACATCTCTGAGTTTGGCTATGACAGCGACCTCGAATTCTGCGAGGATCTCGCGTCTAAGGTGGGCGTGGGCGCCGTGCCCGGCTCGAGCTTCTTCCGCGAGCCCGTCAACCATCTGATTCGTTTCCACTTTGCCAAGCGAGACGAGACGCTTAACGCGGCGCTGGAGAACCTCAAGTCACTACGTGATAAAATCAAGCCGCGCGGGTAAGGACGGCCCGGCAACTAAAGTAACTAAAGAAGCCCCGCACCGCCTGCCGCGTTGCGAGGCTTCTTTTTATGGCGCTTTCTTAAATGGTTTAGAGCTCTATACTTTAGTCATGGAGCAACTCGTCCCAGTGAGAGGAATATTATGGAAGAGCAGCAACTTATCGGAGCGCTCGAGGCCGGCGGCACCAAGATGGTCTGCGCCACGGGCTATGCAGACGGCACGGTCCTGGAGCGTGAGCAGATCGCGACCACGACTCCGCAGGAGACCGTCGAGGCCGTCAACGCATGGTTTGCCGACAAGGGCATCGCCGCGCTGGGCATCGGCGCCTTTGGCCCCACCGCAGTCAACCCTGCCTCGCCCCAATACGGCAAGATCCTGGAGACGCCCAAAACGGCATGGCGCTACTTTGACCTGCTGGGCACCATCCAAAACGAGCTCAATATTCCCTGCGGCTACGACACCGACGTCAACGTCGCCTGCCTGGGCGAGGTCACCTTTGGTTGCGCCCAGGGCCTCACTGACGTTGTGTATCTGACCATCGGTACCGGCGTGGGCGCCGGCGTGCTCTCGGGCGGCCAGCTCGTGCACGGCATGATGCATCCCGAGGCCGGCCACATCCTGGTCACGCGCGACCCGCGCGACACCATTGGCGAGCATAGCGCCTGCCCCTTCCACGACAACTGTCTCGAGGGCCTCATCGCCGGCCCCGGCGTTAAAAAGCGCTGGGATGGCAAGAGCGCCGGAGACATGGCCGATGACTCGGAGGCCATGGACCTGCTCGCCGGCTATCTGGCACAGGCACTCATGACCTACACGCTGTGCTACGCGCCGCAAAAGATCATCATCGGTGGCGGCGTGGCCGACCACACCCCCATCGTGCCGCTCGCGCGCAAGAAGTGCGCCGAGATGCTCAACGGTTATATCGTCACGCCCGAGGTCAACGACATCGATACCTATATTGTCAACAACAGCCTTGAGGGCAAGCAGGGCATCATGGGCTGCCTGGCCCTGGGCGCGCAGGCGCTTCAGTAACAGACGCACCCACAGGGCGTGGCGCGCCCGGCAAATCCAACCTACGGAACGACGCCACCACGCCCTATATAAGCCCTCTAATAAAAAAGGCCGCCTAGCACCAAGCATACGTCCTAGGCGGCCTTTTTGGCACATATGAGCGATCGTAGTAGATATCGGAGCACAACGCCCGTTGCCGCTCCACAGCAGTCGATCATCACATCGGTGATCATGCCGGCGCGTCCCGGCACAAAGAGCTGAATCGTCTCGTCGATCGAGGGAATCAGCAGCAGGAACGCCGCCGTGGGCAGCAGCACGTCAAAGGTGCGCCGGCCCTCAAAATCAAAGGCGTGCGTTGCCAGGATGCCGAGCACCATATACTCGGTAAAATGCGCGCACTTGCGAACAACAAAGTTGGTCACCCATTCATATGGAAGTCCCACGCCGTGCAGGAAACCGCGGATAGCTTCCATGACCGTTAGGCTCAGCGAACCCGACCCCGAGCCGGGAACCAGTGAATTGCCCCAAATCAAAAGCGCCATCAGGCAGGTAACAACCGCCCATTTTCGATTGATCTTAACCATGCAGAAGTTATGCCTCCGCGCGGAGCGGCGCGAAGCTGGCGGTACCGCCCTCGATAACGCTCAGATAAGCACGGCCCGTACGCTTGGCGGTAGAGGACTGCAGGCGCTCGATCTCTTCCTCGAGGATCTGATTGACGCGCTCGTGACGACGATTTTCCATAATGCCGGCGGCAATAGCCTCGGCCCGCTCGATGCTCTCGCGCGAGATGCGGGCAGTATCCTCGGGGAACACAGCGCTGTGACGGCCGACATAGGCGGGGGCAGCAGGCTGAGGGGCAGCGACGGGAGTGGGGGCTGCAACAGTAGCAGGCTCGTCAATCTCATCCAGAATCGCGGTGGCGGCGGCCCACATGCCCTCGTGGCCCGAGTAATCGGCCATGGGAACATCAACCTCGAGCGAGGCGTCCGGAAGGTCGCCGGTGTCGATGCGATCTTGGGCATCAATCGATGCGGTGATGGCTGCAGGCTCATCGAGGTCATCGAGATCGATGTCCG
>DBEZQF010000081.1:0-12929 GCA_048254795.1 Collinsella sp.
TATCGAGCAGACGCCGCGCGGCGAGCGCAGCTACGATATCTATTCGCGCCTGCTCAACGACCGCATCATCTTCTTGGGCGAGGAGATCAACTCCGTCAGCGCCAACCTGGTCGTTGCCCAGCTGCTGCATCTTGAGAGCCAAGATGCCGAGAAGGATATCTCGCTCTACATCAATTCGCCCGGTGGCGAGGTCTACTCCGGCCTGGCGATTCTGGACACCATGAACTTTATCAAGCCGCAGGTCTCGACCATTTGCGTCGGTATGGCCGCGTCTATGGCCGCCGTGCTGCTTTCGGCCGGCGCCAAGGGCAAGCGCTTCTGCCTGCCTCACTCCAAGGTTATGATTCACCAGCCCAGTGGCGGTGCCCAGGGTCAGCAGACCGAGATCGAGATCGTGGCCGAGGAGATCAAGAAGACCCGCCGTGAGCTCAACCAGATCCTGTCCGACGCCTCGGGCCAGCCCATCGAGAAGGTCCAGGCCGATACCGAGCGCGACAACTACCTGACCGCTGCCGAGGCCCTCGACTACGGCCTGATCGACCGTATCGTTACCTCGCGCGATCTCGCCGCGAAGGACGCCTAGGATGGCCGGTAACATGCAGGACAATTTCGACGAGAACGGCAACCCCATCCGCTGCTCCTTCTGCGGAAAAGAGCAGGGGCAGGTTCGCCGTCTTGTAAAGGGCCCTACCAACATCTTTATCTGTGACGAGTGCGTCGCCGCCTGCTCTGAGATCCTTGAGGAGTCGCTGGCTTCGGACTTTATGGACGCTGCCCGCAACGGCAAGCTGCCAGGCTTCCTCAACGACCACGGCCAGGCTGCGTCCCAGCCCGCCGTGGACCCTGAGACCGAGGGCTTTGAGCTTGAGGACGACCGTCAGGTCATCACGCACGTGCCGACGCCGCACGAGATCTATGACGAGCTTTCGGCCTATGTTATGGGTCAGGAGGACGCCAAGCGCGCCATGTCGGTGGCCGTGTACAACCACTATCGCCGCGTGATCGAGGGCGGTGCCGCGGTGTCTGCCTTTGACGACGGCATGGGCTCGCAGTTCGACGACGATATGGACGAGGTGGAGCTCGCCAAGTCCAACATCTTGCTGCTCGGTCCCACCGGTACCGGTAAGACCCTGCTCGCCCAGACGCTCGCGCGCATTCTCGAGGTGCCGTTTGCCATTGCCGACGCCACCGCGCTCACCGAGGCCGGCTATGTGGGCGAGGACGTGGAGAACATCCTGCTCAAGCTCATCAATGCTGCCGATGGCGACATTGAGCGCGCTCAGGTGGGCATTATCTACGTTGACGAGATTGATAAGATCGCCCGAAAGGCCGAGAACCTCTCCATTACCCGCGATGTTTCGGGCGAGGGCGTTCAGCAGGCGCTGCTTAAGATCCTTGAGGGCACGGTGGCAAGCGTTCCGCCCACCGGCGGCCGCAAGCATCCCCAGCAGGAGCTGCTTCAGATCGACACGACCAACATCCTGTTCATCTGCGGCGGTGCCTTTGTGGGTCTGGACAAGATCATCGCCGACCGCGTGGGCAACAAGGGCGTGGGCTTCAACTCTGAGATCGCCGGCCCCACCTCGGTCGACGAGAACGACCTGCTGCGTCAGGTGCTCCCACAGGACCTCAACGCTTTTGGCATGATTCCCGAGTTCGTGGGCCGTACGCCCGTTGTCACCCAGACGCAGGCGCTCGACGAGGACGACCTGGTGTCGATTCTGACCGAGCCCAAGAACGCCGTGGTGCGTCAGTACCGCAAAATGTTCCAGCTGGAGGACGTGGACCTGGAGTTTGAGGACGCCGCCCTGCACGAGATCGCCCGCATGGCGCTTGCCCGCAAGACCGGCGCCCGCGGCCTGCGTTCCATCTGCGAGGACGTGCTGCAGCAGACGATGTTCGACCTCCCTAGCGAGGAGGGTGTCGTCAAGGTCATCGTGACCGAAGCCTCCGTAAAGGGCGAAGAGCAGCCCCAACGCATCTACGGGTAAATAGCTTGAATCCAGGCCCCGCGGCAACCACCGCGGGGCCTGCCATTTAGGGACAGGTTTATTTTGGTCGGTTTTATATGGGCAAATGTCGTTTCCCCTGATAAAACCTACCAAAATAAACCTGTCCCTTTTCGGCAGGTATGCCTGTGCTATTCTGTGAGATTGTCAAGTTAGTACCTTCAGACTGAAGTAATCGATACCTAAGGCGTGTCCGCCTGCTTGGTTTTCGTAGATTCCGCACGAGCCGAAGAGCACTTAATGTGCTCTTCGTGCGAGCCAGGACCTGACCGAGCGAAAACCAAGCAGGCGGACACGCCGACGGGCAAGGGAGAGATATATGGAAGAGATGCCCAAGAACTACGATCCGTCGACCAACGAGCCTGCGATCCTGCAGAAGTGGCTCGACGGCGGCTACTACAAGCGCCGTGAGGGCGTGGGCGACTGCACCGTCACCATTCCGCCTCCCAACGTTACCGGCAAGCTTCACATGGGTCACGCTACCGACGACTCCATCCAGGACGCCATCATTCGTATGGCCCGCATGCGCGGCAAGTCCACGCGCTGGGTGCTCGGAACCGATCACGCCGGTATCGCCACGCAGACCAAGGTCGACAAGAAGCTCAAGAGCGAGGGCATCAGCCGCCTGGAGATCGGTCGCGATAAGTTTGTCGACGCCTGCTGGGACTGGACCCACGAGTACGGCGGCATCATCGTCGAGCAGATCAAGCGCATGGGCTGCTCCGTCGACTTTGACAACGAGCGCTTTACCATGGACGAGGACTACGCGCAGGCCGTGCGTAAGGTCTTCTGCGACTGGTACCACGACGGTCTGATCTACCGCGGCAAGCGTATCGTCAACTGGTGCCCCAACTGCACCACCGCCATCTCGGACGACGAGGCTGAGTACAAGGACGAGAAAGGCCACCTGTGGCACCTGCGTTACCCGCTGACCGAGCCGGTCAACGGCCAGGACTATATCGTCGTCGCCACCACGCGTCCCGAGACCATGCTCGGCGACACGGGTGTCGCCGTCTCCCCGAAGGACCCCGAGAAGGCCGCCTTTGTGGGTAAGACCGTCAAGCTCCCCATCGTCGACCGCGAGATTCCCATCTTTGAGGATTGGCATGTCGACGCCAACTTTGGCTCTGGCTTTGTTAAGGTCACCCCTGCCCACGACCCTAACGATTATGCTATGGGTCAGGCTCATGACCTGCCGCAGATCAATATCTTCGATGAACACGCGGTGGTCGTCGAGGGCTACGGCGAGTTTACCGGCATGACCCGCGAGGAGTGCCGCGAGGCCGTCATTAAGTGGTTTGAGGAGCATGACCTGCTCGATCACGTCGAGGACCACGACCACTCCGTCATGCACTGCTACCGCTGCGACGCCGCGCTCGAGCCGTGGCTGTCCGAGCAGTGGTTTGTGGCCGTTGACAAGCTCAAGGGGCCGGCGCTCGACGCCGTCAACTCCGGCAAGGTCACCTTCCACCCCGCGCGCTGGACGCAGACCTACACCACCTGGATGGAGAACCTCAAGGATTGGTGCATCAGCCGCCAGCTGTGGTGGGGCCACCGCATCCCCGTGTTCTACTGCGAGGACTGCGGCTGGGAGGACGCCCTGACCGAGGACACCGACGTGTGCCCCAAGTGCGGCGGTCATCACGTGCATCAGGACGAGAACGTGCTGGACACCTGGTTCAGCTCGCAGCTGTGGACCTTCGCCACGCAGGGCTGGCCGCAAAAGCCGGAGCTGCTCGAGGGACATCATCCCACGACGGCGCTCGTCACCGCGCGCGACATCATCGCGCTGTGGGTCGCCCGTATGGTCATGAGCTCGCTGTACTTCCTGGACGAGGTGCCGTTTAAGGACGTCGTCATCTACCCGACGATCCTGGCCAAGGACGGCAGCCGCATGTCCAAGTCCAAGGGCAACGGCGTTGACCCCATGGACCTCATTGGCATGTACGGCGCCGACGCCATGCGCTACAACCTGCTGACGCTCTGCACCAACAACCAGGACGTCAAGTTTGACGCGAACATCGATAAGAAGACCAAGAAGCTCATCGACAGCCCGCGCACCGAGCAGGCTAAGTCGTTTGTGACCAAGATCTGGAACGCCAGCCGCTTCCTGCTCATGAACATGGAGGGCTACACGCCCGGCGAGCCTGTCGTGGAGACACCGGCCGATGCCTGGATGTTCAGCCGCCTGGCCAAGGCCGTCCAGATGGTCACCGAGGGTATCGAGAACTACACCTTTGGCGACATGGCCCGCGGCGTGCAGCAGTTCTTCTGGAACGAGGTCTGCGACTGGTACGTCGAGGTCACCAAGGCCCGCCTGAAGGGTGAGGGCCGTCTGCAGGCGCAGCGCAACCTGATCTTTGTGCTCGACACCTCCATTCGCCTGATGCACCCGCTCATGCCGTTTGTCACCGAGGAGATCTGGGACAACATGCCGGCGAGCGTGCTCGACCTGGATGCCGAGGGCAACGTTGACCGCGCCGAGGCGCTCATGATCGCCAAGTGGCCTGAGCCCGCTGACTACGCCAAGTATGTTGACGAGGACGCCGAGCGCGCGTTTGAACTGTGCCGCGCCGTCGTGTCTGCCGCCCGCGCCACGCGTTCGCGTTATCGCTTGAGCCCCAAGGCTGAGCTCGACGTGGTCGTGCGTGCCGGCGCCGAGGACATCGAGAGGCTCGAGAGCCTGCGCTCCACGATTGAGCCGCTGGCCAACACCGCCTCGCTGGTCATGGGTACCGACGTTGAGAAGCCGGCCGCGAGCATCGCCGTGGTCGACAGCGGCGTCGAGGTCTTTGTGGTGCTCGAGGGCAAGGTTGACCTTTCGGCCGAGAAGGCGCGTCTTGAGAAGGAGATCGCCGCGGCTCAGAAGGAGCTTGCCGGCTGCGAGAAGACGCTCGCGAACGAGGGCTTTGTGGCCAAGGCCGCGCCCGCGGTGGTGCAGAAGAAGAGGGACCGTGCAGCTGAGCTCAAGGAGATCCTGGCGGCGCTGACTGCTCAGGTTGCTGACTTCTCGTAGGCGGTACTGGGGGACGCGGTTTGGGGCTTTGCTCGCTACTTCGGACAGTCCTGCTCGCACGAAGGCCACATTAAGTGGCCTTCGGCTCGTGCGGAACTTGTATCGAGCAAAGCCCCAAACCGCTCCCATAGCGGTTACGGGGGCGTCCGCTGCCTGGTAGGGCCACTTGGTTGCGGCCTTGAGGTCGCTGCAAAGCGGTGTTTGGCTGATATTTTGAATGGGAGGGGCTCGCTGTTGATTCGGGCCTCTTTTTATGTTGAGGGGACTTTGGGTTATGGCTAAGCGTTCTGGGTCGTATTCTGTGCCGTTCTCGTTTGAGTTGCTTTCGTTTGGTGAGGCTGTTGGGCTGGCTGCTGATACGGGGCGGATTTCTGGGGATGCTGGTCCTCTGCTCGAGACGGTTATCGATATGCTCGATGAGCTGGGGCGTCCGGACGAGTATTTCGATTGCATTCAGGTTGCCGGTACTAATGGCAAGACTTCGACCACGCGTTTTTCGGCCGCCATCCTTCGCGGCGAGGGGCTCAAGACCGCGCTGTATACGTCACCGCAGCTTGTGCGCTATCCCGAGCGCATGGAGGTTGACGGGCGCGTTGTGAACGACGAGGCCTTTGCCCGTGGCGTTTCTGCCGCTGTTGAGGCGGGACATCGAGTGAATGCCCGTCGTGTGGCGGCGGGGGAGCGCGCTTATTCCATCACGCCGTTTGACTTGCTGACGGCTGCCGCATTGGTGGTGTTTGCCGAGGCCGCGGTGGATGTTGCCGTGCTCGAGGTTGGCATGGGTGGGCGTTGGGATGCCACAAGCGCGACCGATCCCGTCGCCATTGCCATTACGGGCATTGGGCTCGATCACACACGTATTTTGGGCGACACGCTCGAGGCCATTGCGGGGGAGAAGGCTGCGGTTATTAAGCCTGGGCGCCTGGTTGTTTTGGGCGAGGGTACGCATGAGGCAAGTGTTCAGCGCGTGATGGATGCCCGTTGTCGCGAATGTGGCGTCGTGCCGCTCGTGGTGAGCCATGCGACGACCAAGGTGCCGGCGCACGTGGGCGACACGGTTGAGTTTAGCTGCACCACGCCGCGCGCGATCTATACGTCGAGCATGGTCAAGCCGGCCTATCAGCCGCAGAATGCCGCGTGCGCGATTATGCTTTGCGAGGGCTATCTGGGCCGCGAGCTCGACCACGATGCGCTCGACGCCTCGCTTATGGGTTGCCCCACGCCGGGTCGTTTTGACGTGCTGGGGACCGATCCACTCAAGCTGATCGATGCCTGTCATAACCCCCAGAGCTGCGAGAACTTTGTGAGCGCACTGGACGAGATCGACCCGTGCGTAGAGAATCGCCCAACGTTGCTGTGCGCCGCGCTGGCAGACAAGGATGTGGCGGGTATCGTTGACGTGCTGATTCCGGCCTTCCCGCGCGTGGTCGTGACCCAGACCGATTCCGATCGCGCCTTGCCGGCAGAGGAGCTCGCCGCCCTGGTGGACGCCGATAAGCTCACGGGCGTATATCCGAGTGTGTCCGAGGCCCTCGCTGCCTTCGATGCCGCAGACGAGCCTTTCGTAGCTGCCGGTACCATCACCCTAGCCGGCGAAGTAGCCGGCCTGTTGCGCTAACCCATCCCCTCATCAGTTGCGGTGAAATAGGGACTGTTTTACAAGCCAGGAGCCCCAAACAGTCCGTATATCACCGCAACTCAAAAGCAGTCAATTTGGGACGGGGCTTTTTTAGCTGCCCTGTGCCCCGAGTTGACTCGCTTGCCACGAAATGGGCCTATTTACTACGTTTGACCGGCAACCCTCGACCATACCGAGAATTGCGAAATCAAAACTGCAGGTAGAGGGCCTGCCATTTTTCAAAAAAGACCCGCATGGTCGACCCATGCGGGTTAAACGTAGTAGATAGCTCGTTTTCGTGGCGCGACGTAATCGCAATGTGACAAAGGGGCTGTCCCTTTGTCACATTGGCTAGTCTAGGCGGACGGGATCGTGGGCGTATGCGTTGAGAATCTCGACGCCGGACTCGGTAACTAGGGCCAAGTCCTCGATGCGGACGCCGGTGCGGCCGGGGAGGTAGATGCCCGGCTCGATGGAGAACGTCATGCCTGGCTCGATAACCTGTTCGTTGACCAGCGAGACGTCGCCCGGCTCATGGTCCTGAAGACCGATCGAGTGGCCCAGGCGATGCGTAAAGTACCGCCCATAGCCCGCGTCTTCAATCACATCGCGCGCGGCGCGGTCCAGGTCGCACATGCGCACACCCGGTGCGATGAGTGCCTCGGCGGCCTCGTTGGCGCGGCGCACGATGTCGTAGATGCGCGCCGTCTCCTCGTCCGGATCGCCCCAAAAGAACGTGCGCGTCATGTCCGAGCAGTAGTTGCGACGACGCCCGCCAATGTCGAACAGCACCACGTCGCCGCGCTTGAGCACGGTGTCGTCGGGCTCGTGGTGCGGGTCGCCGGCGTTAGCACCAAAGCTCACGATGGGCGGAAAGCTAAAGCCCTCGCAGCCGTGCTTGCGATACAGGCCGAGCATCTGGTCGGCAATTTCGCGTTCCGTCACGCCCTCGTGAACGAGCTTGATAGCGTCGGCCATCACGGCGTCGTTAGCGGCCGAGGACGCGCGCATGAGCTCCTGTTCGGCGTCATCCTTGTGGGTGCGCGCGGCGGTGACGGCAAAGTCGCCCAGGAAAAACTCGCTGGCTGCGTGGCGCTCCATGAGTGGCATCAAAAAGCCGGAACGCATGACGGTGTCGATGCCGAGCGGTTTGTTCGGATCGACCTCGCGAGCGATGGCGTCGGCCACGACGTCGGTATCGGTGTGGTAGGCAACGCGCGCATTGTCATACTCGGGCAGCTGATGCAGCGCGTTGACCAGGGTCACGGGCTCGCTACCGCGTGCGAGCAGCGCGCCGCAAAAACGCTCGAACATATCGGCATAAAAACCGGTCAGATAGTAGATCGACCACGGGTCATTTATGAGCAACTGCGCACCGGGGTGCTGAGCCTCGAGCGCATCGAGCACGCGCGCCACGCGCTGGTCATCGACATGTGCCATGAAACATCCTTTCGCTTGGTTGCCACCATGGTATCCCCAATGCCAGGGTAGTCAATTTGGGACGGGGCTATTTTAGCTGCGTCAAACTTGCGGGCTAATAGGTAAAAGTAGCCATAAGAGGCCCGTCCCAAATGGGCTGGTTTCAAAAGTATGGCGGATTACGGGGCTGGACCTGTATTACTTGACCATGGCAAAAATCGCGAAATTAAAACCGCATATAGATGGCTTGTCAAAAATTGAAAATGGCCGGTATGGATGGGGGTCTCCGAATCGGCCCCGTAATCCGGCATAGTTTTGAAATGGCACTAAAGTAGGCACAAGCTGAATACCGATCCCAAGGATAGTTGCGGTGGAATAGTTCCTGGATGCCGGGGTTTTGGCGGAAATCAGGAACTATTTCACCGCAATTGAGGAGGGGTGGGATGGATGGCAGCGTAACTAAAAGCCCCGTTCTAAATGAGCTGCTTAGGCTGGGTCGATGTCCATGCTGGCGTTTAGGTTGATGTTGGTGTTGAGGAGGTCGGGGAGGACGACGTCGCCCATGCGGATGGGGGCTTTGACGATTAGGCCTCGGATGAGGTCCATGGCTTGGGCGTGGAGGGTCAGCGGGATGGCTTCGGATGTGCGCACGGGGAGCGGGGCTTCGTCGCCGCCGGAGACGGCCACGGTGGTGGTGAGCACGCGCATGGGCAGGTGAGCTCCTGATGTGCGAACTTATCGCCGCGCGGGCAGTTGTTGCCGGTTACGGAGCGCACTTCTACCACGGCGCCGTCTTCGTCACGCTCTACCTCTACGGTCAGGAGGCACTCAGATGGGCAGGTTGTGCAGTTGAACTGCAACGTTTCGATCGCGTTTATGCTCATGGTCTTACGCCTCCTCGATGGGATCGACGGACAGGACAATTTCGCTAGCACCTAGGTCGAGTGCGCGCTGAATCACCTTTGGCGGCAGCGGGAGGCTCTCCATGACGCTCGGTTTAAACGGGCGGACCTTGCCTGTAAGTAGTTCCTCGTCGCCTGCTAGAATACGCACGCGGGCGGCATCGACCGGTCGGCGCACACGGAAGTTGAGTCTGGTGAGTGTCACAGTCGTAATGCGTCCCGGCAGCGCGTAGCCCGCGATGCCGGCAGGGGAGACCGTGAGCTCCCAGTCCGGAACGGTGCCCGCGCCGGTCCCCAGCGCGTACGCCGCTGCAGCTGCGCCAGCCCTCTCGGACTCGGTCGTTACGTTGTCGGCCAGGTCGTGCACGTGCAGCACGTTGCCGCAGGCAAAGATGCCCGGCACGCCCGTTTGCAGGCTCTGGTCCACCACGGCGCCGCGCGTTCGCGGGTCAAGCTCTACGCCAGCGGCAACCGAAAGCTCGTTCTCGGGAATCAAGCCCACCGAAAGCAGCAGTGTGTCGCACGGAACGATGCGCTCGGTCCCCGGAATGGGCGCCAGGCGCTCGTCGACTTGGCTTACCTCGACGGCTTCCACGCGGTCGTGCCCGATCACGCGTGTGACGGTGGTGGACAGGTGCAGCGGAATGCCAAAGTCGTTCAGGCAGTTCTTCACATTGCGGCGCAGGCCGTTAGCGTACGGCATGAGCTCGTACACGCCCTCGACCGAAATCCCCTCGAGCGTGCAGCGGCGCGCCATGATAAGCCCGATGTCGCCTGAGCCCAAGATGACGGCACGCGAGCCGGGTTTGAGGTTTTCGATATTGATGTATCGCTGCGCCAGGCCGGCCGTAAACACGCCGGCGGGACGACTGCCGGGAATCTTGATCTCGCTGCGCGTGCGCTCGCGACAACCCATGGCAAGGATGACCGCGCGCCCGGTGAGCCGTAGCATGCTGGCGGGGCTCATGAGCGTGACGGTATGGACCGCGGCGTCTTCCGTAGGCTCGCCCGAATCAATCCCAATCACCATGCAGTCCAGGAACAGCGTAATGTCGGTTGCGCGCACCTGGTCGATAAAGCGCTGTGCGTATTCGGGACCGGTGAGTTCCTGTTTAAAGTGCGACAGGCCAAAGCCGGGGTGGATGCACTGGCGGAGGATGCCGCCCAGGTGCTGCTCGCGCTCCACGATGGCCACGCGTGCGCCGGCCTTATGCGCGGCCAGCGCGGCCGCCATGCCTGCAGGCCCGCCGCCGATAACGACCACGTCGAAGGCTTTCGTTTGTACGGCTTCTACGACGCCGCAATCAATCGCACTCGATTTGAACTCCTCCATCCTAGCGCACCCCCTTCAAAGGTCCCTCGACCAACCAGGAGCCGGCGTCCTCCAGTAATACCTCGCTAGGGTTGCAGCCCAACTCGCGCGTCAGAATCGCCACCACGCGGCTCTGGCAAAAGCCGCTCTGACACCGGCCCATACCGGCACGGCAGCGGCGCTTGACGCCTTCGACCGAAACCGCGCCAGGACGGCGTCGAATCGCGGCCACGATCTCGGCCTCAGGCACCGTCTCGCAGCGGCAAACGATCTGCCCCCACGCGGGGTCGGACTCAATGAGTTCTTCCTTGCGCGCAAGCGACGCGCGGTCAAAGTCGTCCGGCGCGCGGCGAATCGGGTCTCAATCGTCCCGTTCGCGCAGGGCCACGCCGGCATCGCGCAGCACCTGCTCCATGCGCTCGGCAATGGCTGGCGCGCTCGCCACGCCCGGCGACTGAATGCCCGCCGCCTGGAACAGCCCCGGCACCACGGCAGACTGCCCAATAAAGAAGTCGTTCGTTCCCCTAATGACCGGGCGACCGCCGGCAAACGCGCGCACCACGCGACGCGTGTCCAGGTCGGGCACCAGCTTACGCGCGCCGCTCAGCAGCGCGTTGACATCGCTCGCATAGGTCTGCGTGTCGCCGGGTTCGCGCACGGCGGCCGTCGCGGTGATCACGGTGTTGCCGTGTACGGTACCCGTGACGATAACGCCCTTGGAAACCGTCGTGGGAACGGGGTAGAGCGGCATGAGCGCGCGCGGCTCCTTGTCCAGCACCACGATGTTGCCCTGGCGCCAGACCATCTGGAACTCCTCGGCGCCCGCCATATGCGAGATGTCCGCGGCACCGTTGCCCGCGGCGTTAATCAGGTAACGGCAGCGCACGTCGCCGGCTGGCGTCACCAGCGTAAAGCGTGCAGCCCCGTCAGTTGCCTCGCTGCCAGAAACCTCAATCGCCTCCACCGGTGCGGAGCGCATAAACGTCACGCCGTTGGCGACCGCGTTCTCCAGCGCGGCGATGGCCACTTCAAACGGGTCGACGTAACCGGTCGAGGGGCACCACAACGCGCACGTCGCCCTGGCGCTCGCGCGCGGCTCCAGCTCGTGGATGCGGTCGGGGCCAATGATCGCCAGCTCGGGCACGCCGTTGGCCAGGCCATTCTGACGCAGCTTCTCCAGGTGCGCGCGGTCTTCGTCGTTAAACCCCAGCACCATCGACCCAGTGCGGCGGAACAAAAAGCCTAGCTCCTGGGCCCACGTGCTATATAGCTCGCAGCCGCGGGCGTTGACCTGCGCCTTTACCGTGCCCGGTGCCGGATCGTAACCGGCGTGCACCAGGCCGCCGTTAGCCTTCGACGCGCCCAGCGCGATATCGTTGGCCGCCTCGACCACACAAATGGAAAGGTCATAGCGCGCGAGCTGCCGCGCGATGGCGCACCCGGTGATGCCCGCGCCCACAATTGCGATATCAAACGTTTCCGTCACAGTGCCTCCCAGAAGAGTTGACAGGCTGTCAATAGGACTATCCTACGATCTGCACGCCCCCAGCGCAGCGGCAATGCGGCGAACAGCCCCGCAACACCCGCCAACGGCAGGCGAGGGGAGACTCGGGACCATCGGTGACCTCGTCTGCCGTCCCTGGTGTCAGAAGTTTGTCTCGTTCTGTAACAGTAAGCAGAAGAACTGGGTTCTAGATGTTACAGATCGAGACGTTTGCCAGGCGGGTCCACCGTTCGTCTTGATCTGTAACATCTAGACCCGGATTCTGCCTCCACCTGTTACAGATTGAGATGTTTGTGTCCGCGCCAGCCCCGTATCCAGCCGTAGTCCCATATAAACAAACCCCGTGGTAAACTTGACCGGACTGTTAATAATCCGAAAGGTACCAGTAATGTCCAAGTACATCTCCGAGCTCATGTCGCCGCAGCTTATGGGCGTCGTCTATGCCTTTGTTGGCTTCATCATCGCCCTGTATGTGCTGTCGGTCGTCTATGTGTTCATCGACGCTCGCCGCCGCGGCGCCAGCGCCTATGTGGCATGGGGCATCATCGCCCTCATCCCGTTTGTAGGCCTCATTGCCTACCTGGTCCTGCGTCCGCACTCCTACGCGTCCGACCGCGAGGAGCAGGAGCTGGACATGGCCCTGCGCGAGCGCCAGCTTGCCCAGTATGGCACCTGCCCGCAGTGCGGCGCGCCCATCGAGAAGGACTTTGTCGTCTGCCCGGTGTGCGATACCCAGGTTCGCAACGTGTGCCCCAGCTGCCATCGCCCGCTCGATGCGCACTGGAAGGTCTGCCCCTACTGCCGAACTCGCATCCAGTAACGCATCCATCGCCGGGCCGGTCTCAAGCCACGGGCATGCCGCAAGCCACGCGCGCCCCACACCCCGCCCCACACGATGAAGCATGCGTAGAAAATCGCCCGCCGTGCCATTAAGGTGCGGCGGGCGCTTGTATACCAAGGCAACCTGCCTATAATGATGCAAGTCAAAAACGCCGAGCGCATCGCACGCACTTGCATCAGGCATCCGAGAGGAGAAAACATACCCATGAAGGCACTCTACAATGACGGTTCGGTGGCCGAGCTCCCGCAGGACGAGGTCACGCACGTCATCCGCCACTCTGCCGCGCACATCATGGCGCAGGCCATCAA
>DBEZQF010000082.1:0-3447 GCA_048254795.1 Collinsella sp.
AGCACCTGGACAGCAGCACCATCGAGGCGCTCAAGCAGATTCCGTCGATGTATCGCGTGCGCGTAATCAAATAGCGCCGGCTGATCTGACGGGCAGTTCCCCATGTGGCCTGCCCGTCACTGACATTGAATGCCCGCGGGGGCGCCTTTCGCACGAGAGGCGCCCCCGTTTTTGTGAGCACTCCCTTAAATGCACTGAGCCGCTTCTTGGCATACAATCTGTATGTTGACCTAACTATCTGTGAGGTGCCTATGGTTGATACAGATTTTGCTTGGCGGCTTACGCAAGGGCTCGTGCTGATCGACAGTTCCGACCCAGGTGCGTACGAGGGCGAGATTGAACGCTATATCAAAGCGTTGATTGAGGAACGGTTGGCGCAGCTGAGCCATCCGGTACTCGATGCCGTGCAGATTGCAGAGCTCGAAGTACTCCCCGGGCGCCGCAACCTTATGGTCACCGTGCCGGGACTGGGCGACGAGGCGCGGCTGGTCTATATCTGCCACATGGATACCGTTACCTTGGGCGATGGCTGGGACGCAAACACGCCGCCGCTCGGGGCGGTCGTGCGCGACGGCAAGCTCTACGGCCGCGGTGCCTGCGATATGAAGGGTGGCCTGGCCTGCGCCATTGCCGCTCTGGTCCATACGCTCGAGCGCGTAGCGGCAGAGGGCGAGCTGCCCCGACGCGGCTTTTCGCTCATCTGCTCAGTCGACGAGGAAGACTTTATGCGCGGCTCAGAGACCGCGATCGATGCTGGCTGGGTCGGCTCGCGTGAATGGGTGCTGGACACCGAGCCCACTGACGGACAGATCCAGGTGGCGCACAAGGGGCGTACGTGGTTCGAGATTGAAATGGCTGGCGTGACAGCGCATGCGAGCCAGCCGTGGAAGGGCGCGGATGCCGTCGCCGCCATGGCCGAGGTCGTGTGTTCGCTCCGTCGCGCGTTTGTGGCGCTGCCCGCGCACGATGAGCTGGGGTCTTCGACCATCACGTTTGGGCAGATCGAAGGTGGCTACCGTCCCTATGTCGTGCCCGACCACGCCAAGGTCTGGGTCGATATGCGCCTGACCCCGCCGACCGATACAGCCGCCGCGACGCGCATGGTAGAGCAGGCCATCGCCGGCGCCGAAGCCGCGGTCCCCGGCTGCCATGGAAGCTATACCGTGACAGGCGACCGCCCCGCTATCGAGCGCGATCCGACCTCTCCCCTTCTAGCTGCACTCAAGTGCGCAGCAGACGATGTGACGGACGCGGACACGACCGTCGGCTTCTTTACCGGCTACACCGACACCGCCGTCATTGCCGGCAAGACAGGTAACCGCAATTGCATGAGCTACGGTCCCGGGTCGCTCGCGCTCGCGCACAAGCCCAACGAATATGTGCCCCACGCCGATATCGTTCGTTGTCAGCAGGTGCTCATCGCGCTCGCCGATAACGTGCTCTGGGACGAGAGCTGCCAAGTTGGGGCATAATAAGCCGCGAACAAACCGAATCGTGCGTTAGGACCGCCCATGAAAGCACTTCCGTTTCCCTGCATCCGCCCGGCTCAGGACCGCGTGCTCGAGGCGCTGCCTGCAATGGGCAGCGTCCTGAGCGGCAACGATGCTTTGCGCAGAGCCATTGCCGATGGTCTGATACTCAAGGACCCGGGTGCGGCGTATTACGTGTACGAATGCTCGGGCGAGCCGGGACGTGTGACGGGTGTCGTGGCGATCTGCCCGGTTAACGTGCTGACGGGTAGCGACGAGGCTGCCGCCGAGAGCGTCGACGCACTCGCCGCCGCGCGCGCGATCACCGAGCTCAAGGTGCAGCCCCGTCCCGTAACACTTGCCTACGAAGCCTCGCCCGTCATGGATATCATCCTCGGCGCCGCAAAAGAGGGCGCTTCACTCTATGCCGTCACCGACCCCGCCGGCATTACGCACCGCGTGTGGGAGGTCAAGCGCGAGGACGCCGTCGGCGCCATCCGTGCCATGCTCGACCAGGCGCCGGAGCCGGCACTGGCCGATGACCCCGCCTACGCTGCCGCGCTGGTCGGGGCATCACAGCTCCTGGCCGACGATGCCCGTGCCGCCGGCACCTACACGGGCAAAGAGCCGTTCAACTTTACCGTAGCTGTGCTCTTCCCCGCCGCGCAGGTCAGCGGCGGCGCGCCGCAGGTCCCGATGGGCCTGCTCACCCACCAGATCGCGCGGTTCTAGCGAGACCAGACCGCCCGGCACAAAAATCGGCAGCCCAACAAACAGGGGGCGGAGATGCAGCAGGTACATGCATCTCCGCCCCTTTTGCGTCGAGAAGTTATGCCGGCGACCCGTGCCGCCACGCTCGCGTTATCCGCGCTGCGGACCCGCAGTAGCCACGAGCGGTTCAAGCCCCAGCTCGCGCGCGTAGTCCTCCTGCGTAAAGACTTCGACAAGTTCAAACGTATCGGCCGCATCGTCAAACGCAAAGTGCAGCACCGAGCAGTTGCCCGGCACACGATCGCGTTCGTCGGCCGCCGCACCCTTCACGTGGTCCATGAACTCCTTGATGGCCGAGCCATGGCTTACCGCGAGCACGCACGTATGGTCCGGACGCTGCATAAGCTCGGTCAACGTCGCCACCATGCGCTCGCGCACCTGCATCTGGCCCTCGCCGCCAAACTGGCGATAGAAGTCGCGCCACGGGCGCTCGGGCATGAGCACCACGCGCTCGGCCTCAAAGTCGCCAAAGAACCACTCACGCAGGCCGTCCAGGCGCTCGTACGCCAAGCCCGGCCACAAGTTGGCGATAGTCTGCTCGGTGCGATGAAGCGTGGAGGTGTAGGCATGATCGGGCTCAATGCCGCGCGCGCGTAAAAACATGCCGGCGCGCGCCGCCTGGTCGCAACCCAACTGCGTAAGCGGCGAGTCACTCCACCCCTGAATGATACGCTTAAGGTTGAATATCGTCTGTCCATGACGGACCAGATACAGATCTTTATTCATAGGGGTCCTTTCGTTCGTTACCAACCCAAGAGCGAAAACGCCCCGTCGCAATAGCCAAAATGAAGCACGGCACCGTTGTCGGGTAGCTCTCCCTCGCCAGTCACATACTCAAGAAACTCCTGGCAGGCTGAGCCGTGGGAAACCGCCAGGACGCAGTCGTGCTGCGGCCTGGCCATGATGCGGGACAGCGCCGCGACCATACGTGCGCGAAGCTCACTTTCCGACTCGCCACCAAAGGCAACCGGATAATCACCCCAGGGCTGCGGCGGCATCTCGCGATTTGATGTGCCCTCCAGCGAGCCAAAATGCCACTCACGCAGGTCATCGACCAGCTCTATAGAACGGCCCTCGCCAACGATAAGCTCGGCCGTATGCCGCGCCCGGCCCAACGGCGAGGAATACACATGATCAAAGGCCACGCCACGCGCCGCAAACGCCGTACGCGCCGTCAGCGCCTGCTCGCGCCCGCGCGCCGTAAGCG
>DBEZQF010000083.1:0-1285 GCA_048254795.1 Collinsella sp.
ATGTTGTGCTTGGCAAAGATGTCGACCGTCTCGGACAGGGCGCCCACGCGGTCGGCGACCTTCAGGCGCACATAGTACTTGGTCTGGAGCTCGTCCATGGGCTTAAAGGCGAGGTTGTGACCATAGGGCTCAATCTCGGGCAGCGGAGCCACGCCGCGGCTAATCTGCTCGGAGAGCGACAGGATATCGCCCACGACGGCGCTCGCGGTGGGGAAGGAGCCTGCGCCGGCACCGTAGAACATGGTCTCGCCCACGGCGTCACCCACCACGTAGACGGCGTTCATGGCGCCGTTGACCTTGGCGAGCATATGGTCTGCCGGGATGAGCGTGGGGTGCACACGAACGTCAACGCCGGCGTCGGTGTTGCGGGCGATGCCCAGCAGCTTAATGGTGTAGCCGAGCTCGCGGGCCTGGGCGATGTCCTCGGCGCCGATGGTACGGATGCCCTGCTGGTACACATCGTCGGTGGTCACGCGGGTGCCAAAGCCGATGGAGGCGAGGATGGCCGTCTTGCTGGCGGCGTCGAAGCCGTCGACGTCGGCGGACGGGTCGGCCTCGGCATAGCCCTTGGCCTGCGCGTCGGCAAGCACGTCGGCGTAATCGGCGCCCTCGGCGTCCATGCGCGACAGGATATAGTTGGTGGTACCGTTGAGAATGCCGGCGATGGTCAGGATCTTGTTGCCCACCAGGTCGTGCTCGAGCGTGCTTACGATGGGGATGCCGCCGCCGCAACTGGCCTCGCACTTGATCTGCACGCCGCACGCACGGGCCTTCTCGGCAAGCGTCTCGACATGACGGCCCAGCAGGGCCTTGTTGGCAGAGACGACGTGCTTGCCGTTCTCGAAAGCGGTGGTGAAGATCTCGGTCGCGGGGTGCTCGCCGCCGATCAGCTCGACGACGATATCGACGGCGGGGTCGGTGACGACGTCGTGCCAGTCACTCGTAAAGGCCTCGCGCTCAATGCCTGCCGCCTCGGCCTGCTCCCAAGCAAGCGCGCAGGCGCGGGTCAGCTTAAGGTCGATGCCGTAGGCTGCCAGGTACTCATCGTGGTGGCTCTTGATCAGACGGGCCACGCCGCCGCCGACGGTTCCCAGACCGATCAGACCGACGTTCACGGTGCGCAGGGGTTCGCTCATAGATAGCTCCTTCGTGCATCTTATGGATGGATTAACCGCTTAAAGGTTGAGTGCATTCTAGCGTGAACCGAGGGCGCGTGCTCGCCAGGCAACAGGAGTCGCACAAAACGGCACCCCCGAAACGCTGCGGAAACATTGGAAACATGCTC
>DBEZQF010000084.1:0-1324 GCA_048254795.1 Collinsella sp.
GGAAGTATCACCGGCTCCCGTATTTTGGGCAGCGGATTTATCGCCAGACTTCTTGCCGCCCCGGTCCTCGGACTTCTTGCTATCCGAGTTTTTGTCCGATTCCTTGTTTGAAGACTCGGAATCGTCCTTGGCGTCGTTCGAGCCCTTGGGCTCGTCTTTTGCATCATTCGAAGATTTGGAATCCTTGGAACTAGCCTCGCCCGAAGCGGCAGACGAGCCAGACCCCTTGGTGTCCTTGGCGACGACGCTCTCCCCCGTCACGATCTGAACGATCCAGTCAATGGACCAGGCGCCGCTCTCGGAAGGATGGACGAAGCCCAGCGAGACGACGATCAGAATGGTGCACGCGGCGGTCAGGACGCCAGTAAGCGCCTTCCGTCGAGGGGCGGACGCCGCCGAAGCGGCGCCCTGTTGCTTTGCATCGTCGAGCTGAATGAACGAGGAATCTGGTTGCTTGGGGTCAGCGTCCTTGGATTTATTGGACACAGCCCTCACCTACCGACGTTTGGTGAACACGAACACGCCGACGATGGCGAGTCCGATGACGCCGGCGGCAACGCCAACAATGGCGAGCGGGTTGGTGCCAGTCTCCTGCTCGGAAGCACTAGAGGACTTCTTAGCAGTGGTCGTAGAAGCAGCACCCGTATCGGACTTGGAATCGGACTTCTTGTCAGACTTCTTGTCAGACTTCTTCTCGTCCTTCTTATCGGACTTATCGGAGTCCTTCTTGTCGGACTTGTTGTCCTTGGTCTCGGTCTTGGTCGACACCGTCGTCTTGGTCGTCGGCTTATGACCCGGGGCGACAGCGCCGCCCTTCGAGCCGGAGCCGGAACCCGTGCCAGTGCCAGCGCCAGTGCCGGAACCAGTACCGGTACCAGAACCGCCGCCGCCATTCGAACCAGCGCCGCCATTACCGCCAGGGTTAACGGCATTCTTGGTCCACTTGGCATACAGCGTCAGATCGGCCGTCACCGGCGTGCTAAAGTCATACGCCTGCGTGCAAGCCTCATCGGTATACCAACCGCCGAAAGTGTAGCCATCGCGCGTCGGATCGGCCGGCTTGACCAGCTTGCCATCGGCCGTAGCAACAAACTTAGTGTCGCAAGCAGACCCGCCGTTGGAGTTAAAGGCAACCGTCCAAGACTCGACAGCTCCAAGTTTAAACAGCGTGCCCGAATCATTGATGTAGTAGAGATTGCCAGAAGCATCGGCAATGACCGGAGAGTCACAGTACTGGTAATGGCCAGCCGCATCATAAATCTGCGTCGCCTCTGCATCGCCGAGCGTATAGCGATACACGCCACCACCAGCAGAGTAGTTGACG
>DBEZQF010000085.1:0-5529 GCA_048254795.1 Collinsella sp.
GTATCGAGCATGGGAGCCCCTTCCATGAATGCGGCGTGGCCGCCACGGTTGGATTAGACACTCACCATTGTCGGCCTAATCCGCGGTCTTTCATGCAGCAGGGGCTCTCAATGTTTTTATGTCCTGCTCATATCGTCTGTACCGGCAGTTTGGGACACTCCTTGCTTCAAGAGGCTGGCGTGTGTCAACCTATTCTCGTTGCAGTAAAAAAATCGCCCCGTTCTTGGTTGAGGACGGGGCGATTCGTCTTTTGGACTTGTGCAGCCAGGCTTATGCAAAGCGGGCGACGAGCTCCTGGAGCACGTCGGTCATCTTGACGAGCGAACTGACCGGGACGAACTCGTTGACGCCGTGGTAGCAATAGCCGCCGGTGGAAAGGTTGGGGCAGGGCAGACCGCGGAACGACAGCTGAGCGCCGTCGGTGCCGCCGCGAATCGGCAGCACTTGGGGCTCAACGCCGCAGGCAAGGTAGGCTTCCTTGGCAACATCAATAAGCTCGGGATAGTCACGAACGATCTCGGCCATATTTCGATACTGCTGCTTAATCTCGACCGTCACGCGCTCCTCACCCAGACGCTGGTTGAGCATCGAGGCGGCGGCATCAACAAGGTCGAGTTTCTGCTGGAACTTGGCGGCGTCATGGTCGCGGACGATATAGCGCGCTGTGGCGTGATCGACGGTCGCAGATACACCCTCAAGGTGATAAAAGCCCTCGTAGCCTTCCGTATACTCCGGGCGCTGCACGTAGGGGAGCAACGCGTTGAAGTCACAGAACAGATTGCCTGCGTTGACCATACGGCCCTTAGCGTCGCCCGGGTGGATGGACTGGCCCTCAAAGCGGACGGTCGCCTCGGCGGCGTTAAAGCACTCCCACTCCAGCTCGCCGATGGGGCCGCCGTCGACCGTGTAGGCGTACTTGCAGCCAAAGGTATCGATATCCAACAGCTCGGCTCCGTGGCCGATCTCCTCGTCAGGGCAGAAGCAAATGCCGAGTGCGGGATGGGGCAGAGAAGGGTCCTGAGCGATACGCGCGACAAGCGACATGATCTCGGCGACGCCTGCCTTGTCGTCCGCGCCCAGCAGCGTGGTGCCATCGCTGCAGACCAGGTCCTCACCAGCGAGGTCATTCAGGGCGGGAAGCTTGGCGGTACTCATGGCAACGGGCTTACCGTCAACCGTGCCGCAGACCAGGTCGCCGCCTTCGTAGTGTACGATGTGCGGCTTCACGCCGGCGCCCGGTGCAACTTCGGTGGTGTCGAGATGGGCGATCAGGCCCAGGGCGGGCTTGTCCTCAGCGCCCGCACTTGCGGGGATATGCGCGCAGACATAGGCGTGCTCGGTCACGTGGGCATCTTCCGCACCAAGCTCGCGCAGCTCTTCAGCCAGCACGTTGGCAAGGTCAAACTGAACGGCGCTCGAGGGTACCTGGTCGCAGTTTGCATCCTCGGACTGCGTGTTGATCTGGACGTAGCGCAAAAAGCGTTCAAGGACATCGGGGCTCGTGGTGGTGTTTTCCATAAAGACCGCTCCAATCTTGGTCGTCGTGTGCAACAAGAACTCTAGCACGGTATGCCACGGCATACCACGACGCTTGGATGGGGTAGAATCAGCCATTGAATGCAGAAGGGACGGAAGATCATGGATACGACAAATAGCTCGCGCGAACTACATCTGACGGTGGCGAACGAAGACTACTTGGAGTGCATGGTTCGCATTGAAAGCGAAGAGGGGGAAACCAACGGCGTGCGATCGGTCGACATCGCGCAGCGCCTTGGCGTCTCCAAGGCATCGGTCAATAAAGCGGTTTCGGCGCTCAAGGCATCCGAGCTTGTCGAGCAATCGCACTACGGCAAGGTAATCCTGACCGATCGCGGTCGCGAGGTCGGCACGGCTATCTGGTACCGTCATCGCCTCATCCGCACGTTTTTGGTTCAGGAGCTCGGTGTCGAATTTGAGCGAGCCGATTCCGAGGCCTGCATGATGGAGCATGCGCTATCCGAGGACACGATGAGCCGCTGGCTCGCCTATCTCGAAAAGCAGGGAATCAGCGTCGAGGAATAGCGGGATATATATGGATACGAGTTATTACAACCGCTTTGGTGCCGAGGAACTTACGCGCCGCTTGTCGAGCGAGACCTTGTTGGCGCAGGGCCCCATGGGCAGTGTTCTGTTGAGTGAGTACGATGCCGCCGACATTCCACCGGCGTTTTGGAATCTGGCAGAGCCGCAGACCGTTTCTCGTATCCATCGCTTGTATGTCGCCGCCGGCGCGCAGGTGCTCATTACCAACACCTTTCAGGCATCGAGCTATGCCCTCAAGCACGACCAGATTGCGCCGTCCGTGGCGGAGGTCAATCGCGGGGCCGTCGACGATGCCCGCCAGGCGCACCCTCAGCTGCTGCTAGGCTCGATGGGCCCGATCGGTATTGAGTGGTTTGCCGAGGACTCTGCCGAGTATCGTGAAATCCGAGGCATTGCGCGCGAACAGGCGCACGCCTTGCTCAACGCCGGCGTTGACGGTCTGCTGATCGAGACGGTGACGTCTATCCGTAATTTGCAGCCCATGCTTGCCGGCGCCCGAGATGCCGCCGATGGCATGCCTGTTCTGGTGAGTTTTGTCGTTGACGATAAAGGCGACCTGTTGGGCGATGGCCTCAACATCGAGGCAGCCGTTTTGTACGCCGAAAAACACGGCGCAAACTCGGTTGGTGTTAATTGCTGTTCGCTTGCGGCCGCGAACACGGCGGTGCCCAGGATGGTTGCATCGGCGACTACTCCCGTCACGGTGCGTCCCAACGTAGGCGATCCGGTCCAGACTCAGGATGGCCCCGTATGGCACGAGAACCCCGAAGCTTTCGCGCGCGCATGCATCGAATGGAGACATGCCGGTGCCGCAATGGTGGGCAGTTGCTGTGGAACCACGGCAATCACTACGGCCGCGATGGCCGAGGCGCTCGATATATAAAGGGCAAAACCGCTCCATACGGGGCGGTTTTTTTTATTTCAAGACTTTAGTCCGCTGGCCGCGCAGCGGCCAGCTTTAAACCACCCGCTACGCGGGTGGAGACAAACGGCTTTACAAAGCCACCCCTCCGACCGATATTGACGATTGTTCAGGCCGTCAAGAATTCGAGTCGAAGGGGTGGTCGCCATGGCCCAGAAGGCCTACAGCCTTTCCCACACGAAGTGGATGTGCAAGTACCACATCGTGTTCACGCCGAAGTATAGGCGCAAAGTGATCTACAACCAAATCAGGAGCGACATAGGGGAGATCCTCAGGAAGCTGTGCGAGTAGAAGGGGATCGAGATAATCGAGGGGCACCTGATGCCCGACCACGTGCACGTGCTGCTGGCGATCCCGCCGAAGTACAGCGTCGCGAGCGTCATGGGCTACCTGAAGGGGAAGAGCTCGCTGATGATATTCGACAGGCACGCCAACCTCAAGTACAAGTTCGGCAACAGGAAGTTCTGGGCGGAGGGCTACTACGTGTCCACCGTCGGCCTGAACGAGGCGACGATCGCCAAGTACATCAGGGAGCAGGAGTCCCACGACATCGCGCTGGACAAGCTGAGCGTGAAGGAGTACGAGGACCCCTTCAAGAGGGGGTGATGCTGCCGGTTCGACCGGCGCGCCACGGGTCAAGATGCACTAGGCCTGGACGAAGTCCGGGCCCGCGCCTTTAGACGCGAGCCCGGGGCCCGTGGGTTATACCCTAAGAGCAAACCACCCTTTTTAAGGGTGGTTCTGATTGCTTGCATGTCCTCGGCAGCATTTGCCCAAATGGTGAATGCTGGTGCCGGCAGGTTGCCGAGTGCATGTTGCGGGTATACCCCATGCGTACCATGATCCAAACACTGTGAGGTGTCTGCGCGTGTGCGCGATAATTCATTTTGGAACTGACGGTTGGCGCGCTCGCGTCGATGAGGACTTCACTGCCGATAACGTTGCCCGTATCGCCGATGCCGTCGGCGAGTTGTGGCAAAAGACCAATCCGGGCAAAACGGTATATATAGGGTTCGACACCCGGCCCCTGGCGCGCGAGTTCGCTGAGCTTGCGGCGGGCGTGCTAGCAGCGCACGGGCTAGACGCCGTGCTCGCTTCGCGACCTGTCCCGACCCCTGCCCTTACGTGGGCGGCGGCTTATGACGGTGAGGCGTGCGGCGCGCTCATGGTGACGGGGTCCCATCATCCGCAGGGCTATCTGTGCCTCAAGATTCGCATGGGTGACGGCTCGACCGCCAACCAGGATGTCATCGAAGAGCTCGAAGAGACTATGGCTCCCGAGCCAATGGGGATCGAGGGGCAATATCGCACCGCGGATATCATTCCTGACTATATGCAGGCGGTGGCATCGTTTGTCGATGCCGAAGCCATCCGCGCCGCGCACTTGCGCGTGGTTGTCGATCCCATGGGCGGCGCAGCCCAGGGCTATCTAGCCGACTTGCTGCGCGAGCTTGGCGTTGAGGTGCACGAGATTCACGCCGGGCAGGCGTCTGACCAAGAAGATATCTGCCCCGACCCCGTTGAACCGTGGGTGGACGCTTGCGAGCGCACGGTTATCGAGGACGGAGCTTGCGCTGGCCTGGTGACCGACGGCGACGCCGACCGTATCGGCGCGGTTGACGAGCGCGGCAGATATATACATCCGCATCAGATCATGGCGCTCGTTTTGGGCGACTTGGTTCAATTTCGTAATTTGGAGGGGCGCGTCGTCGTCAATCTTTCATGCTCGACGCTCGTGCGTCGCATTGCCGAGGCGCTTGGCTGCCGCGTGACCGTCAAACCAGTCGGTTTCAAATATATAGCGGCGGAGATGAAGAAGGGCGGCGTCCTCATGGGCGGCGAAGAAGCCGGTGGTATCGGCATCGCCGCGCATATGCCCGAGCGCGATGGAATCCTCGCCTGTCTGATTCTGTGTGAGCTTATGGCAAAGACGGACGCGCCTTTGGGCGTTCTGGTCGACCAACTCGAGGACAGTTTTGGTAAGACGAGTTACGGTCGACGCGACTTGCGCCTTGAGGCCGAAGATGCCGAAACGTTACGAACCCTGCTGCCGGGCGTAAACCCCAAGTCGATTTGTGGCAAGGTGCCGCAAAACGTTAGTCATATGGACGGCTTGCGTCTGTCATTCGAGGATGACACGTGGCTGCTGGTCCGTCCTAGCGGGACCGAACCAGTGGTGCGCGTCTACGCCGAGGGGTTCTCGGTGGAAGAACGTGATGAGTTGCTCGATGCTGGCTGTGCTTTAGCTAGGGGGACGTATCCGCTTTAACCATGAGACTGCCTTATATAAAGAGATGCTCGGCGAGCGGTAGTTAACGGCTGGCAAACGTTAGTCGGATCACAAGATGTGTAGGAAATGTGTACGCCCAGATTCCCGCCCCCGGCGCCCCTCCGGTCTGGCAATATATCTCCTTGCCGCGCGGCCCGGTGGAACCGGGAACCAGCGCAGGCGTGCACCTTGAGAACCGGATACTGCGAGGATGGACACACCAGTTGTGTCGCATCCGGGCAGACATCGAACCATT
>DBEZQF010000086.1:0-3602 GCA_048254795.1 Collinsella sp.
AGGAATTCGACGGCAAAGACGGCGCCATCGCTTGCGGGGAGCTCGTCGTAGGTCACATCGACCTGGGGCTCGCTAAAGACGGTCGGCACGCAGGAGCGGAAAAGCTCCTCGTCGATGCCCTCGACGTCGTAGCGGTTGATGATCCTCAGGGCCTCGATGCCCTTGATGCCGAGAATCTCGGTCAGCTCGCCCTTGAGCTGCTGAGCCTCGACGTCGAACCCGGGTTTCTTCTCCACGTAGATACGAGAGACCATTGGTTCCTGCCTTCCTGATCGGTTGGGCGTACGGTACGGTATGCGGCAGCGGTCGGTTTGCGGGGTCTGCCCTGCGGTCGCCTTGAGCCACATGTTTGTAAACCTCACTATGATACGACAGCTCGCGGCGCGTTGAGGACGGCGAGGGTGCTACAGTGAAGCGCAAACAAGAGAAAGGCATCACATGGCATTCGTTTCACTCGCCATCATCGCGCTCGTGGCCTTTGCAAGCCCCTTCATCGCCTCGGCGATTCCCGGAAAACCCGTTCCCGAGACGGTCTTTTTGCTCGTGTTCGGTGCGGTGCTGGGACCCCATATGCTCGGCGTCATCCATGTAGATGCCGAGGTCTCGCTGGTGTCCGAGCTCGGTCTGGCCTTTTTGTTCCTGCTCGCCGGCTTTGAGATCGACCCCAAGAGCATCACGGGCGTCGAGGGGCGCTACGGCTTGGCGACGTGGGTCGTCACGTTTGGTATCGCCTGGCTTGCCGTGCGCTTTACCCCGTGGTTCTCGGTCAGTCATTTCGACGGTATCGCCGTGACGCTTGCCCTCACTTCTACGGCGCTCGGCACGCTCGTGCCCATCATGCGCGAGCGCTCGCTCACCGGCACGCGTGTGGGCGACTCGATTCTCGCGTATGGCACTTGGGGCGAGCTCGGTCCCGTGCTCGCCATGTCGGTGCTGCTGTCTGCTCGCACTGGCATCCAAACGCTCGTAATCCTTGGCTTGTTTGCGGTGGTTTGCGTGTTACTGGCCGTGGTCCCAAGCCGTTCCAAGCGCGTCGGCAGCCGCTTCTTTGCGTTTGTCGAGGAGCGCGCCGATACCACGTCGCAGACCTTCGTGCGCCTGACGGTGCTTATTTTGGTCACGCTCGTGGCGTTCTCGGCCGTCTTTGATCTCGACATCGTGTTGGGTTCTTTTGCCGCCGGCTTTGTCCTGCGCTATATCATCCCCGAGGGCAACCATACGCTCGAGACCAAGCTCGACGGCCTGGCCTACGGCTTTTTGATTCCGGCGTTCTTTACCGTATCGGGCGCAAAGATTGACCTGACGGCCGTGGCGTCGCGTCCGGGCTTGCTCGCGGGCTTTATCGTGGCGTTGCTGATTATTCGTGCCGTGCCCATCCTCATCTCTATGGGCATTTGTCCTGCGACGCGCGATGTGTCGGCGTATGGTCGCATTACCGTGGCGCTCTACTGCACCACGGCCCTGCCGATCATCGTTGCCGTGACAAGCGTTGCCGTCAACGCGGGCGCGCTGTCGCAAGATATTGCGTCGGTCATGGTTGCCGCCGGTGCCATCACGGTGTTCTTGATGCCGCTGCTCGCGCAGCTCTTCTACCGCGTGGTCGATGCCGCGCCGGTCGCCGCCGTGGCAGAGGTTGCCGAGCATCCTTCCGACGCGCTCGACATCCTGCGCGCCCATCACGATTTGGCGAGCCTGCTCGCACGCGAGCACGAGCTGCTGACCTCGCATGGACATGGTCGCGTATTCGAGGGCTTGCCTACGCTCGATACGATTGCCGAGCGTCTTTCCGCCGAGGCAGCGAACGGCCACATCGATGCCCGCATCGTGGACGCGGCGCATCTTCTCGCCGATAAGACCTATGGTGATGAGCTTGACCCGTCCGAGCTGACTCCGCGTGAGCGCCGCCGCCTGGAGCGCGCCAAGCTCGCCGTGCACGAATACCGCCGCCGCATGCTGGAGCTCTACGCGCGCAATGAAGCTCAAGACGACGACGGCAGGTAGCCAATGCCGCCGCGGAAAATGCATCCCGGAATTGGCGTCCAGAGTGGGATGCAGTTTCCGCGAGAGGCCCGTTGCGGAAACGGTGTCCCAGAATCGGCGTTCAAAACGGGGCACATTTTCCGAAACATGGCCCTGAGGGAAGCTGCGTCCCGGTCTGGGCCGGAATTCTGGGACACGGCTTCCACTTCAAACAGAAGAAGGCGCGCTGCCTGCGGTTGATGCAGACAGCGCGCCTTTTGCGTTGGGCCTCGTTGAGGTTCGAAGTCGTGGCTTGTGGCCCCTTAGGAACGGGCGGCTCCGTCGACGGGGAGCACGGCGCCCGTGACATAGGATGACATGTCGCTCGCTAGGAAAACGAAGGCGTTGGCGACATCCTCGGGCTCGCCCATGCGACCCAGGGGAATGGTGGCGATGATGGGCTTAATAACCTCTTCGGGCAGGTTGGCGACCATATCGGTCTTGGTTACGCCAGGCGCGACGGCATTGACGCGAATACCCATGGGGGCGAGCTCGCGCGAGAGCGACTGGACCATGCCGTTGACGGCAAACTTGGACGTAGGATAGCCGACGCCGGAGGGCTGGCCATACTTGGCGACCATTGAACTCGTGGTGGTGATGGTGCCGCCGTGGCCGGCCTCGGTCATGATCTTGGCGGCAGCCTGGTGACCATTAAAGACGGCGACGACATTGAGGTCCATGACCTTTGCAAACTCTTCTGCCGTGTAATCCAAAAGGGGCGAGCGCTGGGAGATGCCGGCGTTGTTGACGACCGTGTCCAAGCCGCCCATATCGGCGGCAGCCTGGGTAAAGGCCTCGGTTACGGCTTCGAGCGAGGTGAGGTCGCAGGAGCGACCCCAGACCTTGGCCTCGGGATAGGCGGCTGTCAGCTTCTCAACGGCCGCGTCGGCAGTCTCCTGGCGCGAGCCAAAGACGGTGACGGCGGCGCCTTCCTCGATAAAACGGCAGGCGATGGCATAGCCGATACCGCGCGTGCCTCCGGTGATGATTGCTTTCTTGCCCTCGAGCAGCATATCGCTTCCTCTCTTATGCGGATGGATACTTGCAGCACAGCATAGTGGCGGCAAAAAACAGCTGACGCCGCATATCGGTAAACGGTATCCACGGTTGTTGACGAACGGTCAAGTTGTTCAAACGTTAGTCGACCACTTCGTGCAAAAGATGCAACTAAAAGGGGCTCCCATCCAATCGGACGGGAGCCCCTCATGCGTTATTTGATTTGCCGAGAATCAGGCTAGTTGGCCATGACGCCTTCGGTCCATGCCTCGACGTCCTCGATGCGAAGGACGTTGGCGACCTCGGCCACGCAGTCGACGCTGGCAAGCTCGGCGGCGGCAGCCTGGACGTCCTTCTCGAGTGCGCGGTGCGTCAGGAAGATGACCGAGCAGGCATCGCTGACGCCCGACTTGCCGTCCTCGACCTGGTTGATGAGCGAGATCGAGATGTTGTGCTTGGCAAAGATGTCGACCGTCTCGGACAGGGCGCCCACGCGGTCGGCGACCTTCAGGCGCACATAGTACTTGGTCTGGAGCTCGTCCATGGGCTTAAAGGCGAGGTTGTGACCATAGGGCTCAATCTCGGGC
>DBEZQF010000087.1:0-1105 GCA_048254795.1 Collinsella sp.
ACCTTAGGCGAAATCACGTTATCGGTGACGTTTTGCGCGACCATCGTCACGACGAGCGTCCATAACGCCAACATGGGGCTGAACATGAAACCGAGCACTGTGGCGATTGCTGCGCTCACCCAAGGACCGACGACTGGAACCAAATGCATGATGCCGGTAAAGATAGCCATGAGCGCCGCATACGGATGGCCGATGATCATGAAACCGATAAAGGCGAGGAAACCACCGCAGATGGACGTCACGACCATACCGCGCATGTAGCCGCCGACAGAGCGAGAAAGGATGGCGACCATAAAGCGGTACGAGGTCTCCTTCTCCTGACCGATGATGGTGCAAATCTCGTGATGCATGCGAGGGTAGTCGCAGGCCATCCAGTAGGCAAGCACCAGACCAAGGAAGATCACGAACAACTGCGAGGCCGTATTGGTGATGAGCGGGAACACACCGCGGCCAAGCTCGGCAGCAATCTGAGACACATACTTCGATGCCACGGCAACCAGCGACGAAAGATTATCGTCCAAATACTCCTTGAGCGGCGTGTTGTTGAGCGTCTTGGCATGCGAGATCATCTCGTTGAGATCGCCACCTGCAACACGAAGCTGCTCGGGCAGGCGGCTCAGGACTTCCATGATCTGACCAAAGAGAATCGGCGACAAGATGCAAACGACACCGACGAGCACGGCAACAACAACAATAAGCGCGATAAGCGAACCGAAGCCGCGATTCACGCCATGGTGCTCGAGCCAATTGGTGATCGGGGACATCACAAAAGCAATGATGGAGCCGACGGCAAGAAACTCAATAACCGGTGCCAGGATGCCCATAAGGTTAAAGATGACAGCAGCAATAACAATGCAGCCGACAACAGCCCAAATGCGCAGCGTCAGAATGCGGGTGTCGCGCAGCGCGCGATCGGTTTGTTGGGGGTGCTCACTCATGTACGAATCATCACTCCGTCGGGGTCGATCTTGTCCTGAATCTTCTTAAGCGTGCGGCGCAGCAGACGCGAAACCTGCACCTGAGAAATACCCAGCTTCTTGGCGATCTCGATCTGGGTCATGCCCTTCACAAAGCGCAGCTCGATCACCTCGCGCTCGCGCGGCGA
>DBEZQF010000088.1:0-6481 GCA_048254795.1 Collinsella sp.
TGGGCTGCTATATCGCCTATGGCGGTGCGGCCACCTTTAAGCGCAACGACGATGTGCGCGAGGCATTTGCGGCAACCCCACTCGATCGAATTTTGTTCGAGACGGATTGCCCGTATATGGCTCCGGAGCCCATCCGCGGTCTTGAATGCGAGCCCGCAATGATCTCCATTACGGCAAACACGCTGGTCAACGACCGTGTCGATCGTACCGGCGAGGATGCTGAGGCAATCGCGCAAGCCGCTTGGGAGAATGCCTGCAAACTTTTTCAAAAATAGTTCTTGCGTTCGTGGTGGCGCTCCGTTATTCTAATTCCTGCACGCGGGCGTGGCGGAATTGGCAGACGCGTACGGTTCAGGTCCGTATGGGGGCAACCCCATGAAGGTTCAAGTCCTTTCGCCCGCACCATTAAATTAAAGAGCTCCCAGCAATGGGAGCTTTTTTGTTATGGGCCCATCACAGGGACTTGAACCTGTGAAGGAGCGAGCGTAAAGAAAACGCGGAGCGTTTTTAGCGAGCTGGCGAGGACGCCGGCAGGCGGCCGAAGCCGGTGCGGATCCGCGAAGCGGATACGCGGACGTCCTTTCGCCCGCACCATTAAATGAAAGAGCTCCCAGCAATGGGAGCTTTTTTGTTATGGGCCTCTTGTTGATGTCATGTTGCTGCTTCGTGCGGGTATCCTAGTGCCAACGTGTGCCTATCAGAGGAGAGACCATGCTGTTGTCCGGTATCATCGCCGCCCTTACCAGCCTTTTGATTCCCATCATCATCCTGTTGCTGCTGCTTCCTAACGCCTGCTATGTCGTTGAACAACAGCATGCCGTGATCATTGAGCGTCTGGGCAAGTTTAACCGCATCGTCAACGCGGGCTTCCACATGAAGGTGCCCGTGATCGACCGCAAGGCCGCCACGGTGAGTCTGCGCACCATGAAAAACGGTTTTGGCATCGACGTTAAGACCCAGGACAACGTGACCATCGGCCTTGAGGTCTCTGCTCAGTACCACGTGAGCTATGACATGGGCGCCGGCCCGGCAGATTCGGGCATCTACAAGAGCTACTATATGCTGCAGGAGCCCGTCGACCAGATGCGTGACTTCATCACCGACGCCCTACGCTCTTCGATTCCCGTCTACACACTCGATGAGGTCTTTGCCAAGAAGGATGACATCGCCAAGGACGTTAATGCCACCGTGTCCGAGCAGATGGCTGCCTACGGCTTCACCCTCGTGTCGACACTCATCACCAAAATCGCGCTGCCGACCGAGGTCGAGAACTCCATGAACGACATCAACGCTGCCCAGCGCAAGCGCGCTGCGGCACAGGAGCTCGCTGAGGCCGACCGCATCAAGCGCGTCACCGAGGCGACCGCCGAGGCCGAGGCAATGGAAAAGGCGGGCGAGGGCATCGCCAACCAGCGCAAGGCCATCGCGCTGGGTATCAAAGATTCGCTCGAGATCATCCAAGAGACGGGTGTCGGCAATGACGAGGCCAACCAACTGTTCATGTTTACGCAGTGGTCCGAGATGATGACGGAGTTCGCTCGCACGGGTAAAACCTCGACGGTCGTGCTGCCGAGCGACTTTTCGCAGTCGGCCTCGATGTTCGAGCAGATGCTGACCGCCAGCAAAGTTCAAAACGATTCGAAGGAGTAGACGCGCGTGAAATACACCGTCGTTTGCGTCGGTAAGCTCAAGGAGCGCTTTTGGAAGGACGCGTGCGCTGAGTACACCAAGCGCCTAGGTGCCTATGCCAAGGTTGATATCCGCGAGGTGGCCGATATCGACCCGGCTAAGGCGGGCGGCGTGGATGCCGCGCGCGACAAGGAGGGGGCGGCAATTCTTGCTGCATTGCCGTCTCGGGCGCATGTGATCCTGCTGGCTATCGAGGGCAAGGAGCGTTCGAGTGAGGAGCTCTCGGCGCGGCTCGACGATCTTATGCTGCGAGGCAGCAGCGACATTGCCTTTGTAATCGGCGGTTCGGACGGCGTGAGTGATGAGGTGCGCGCCCGCGCCGACGAGATGCTCAGCTTTGGACACATTACCTTGCCGCATAACCTGGCGCGTGTGGTGCTGCTAGAGCAGATTTACCGTGCCTGCAAGATCAGCCGTGGCGAGCCGTATCACAAATAGGTCGGCAATACGAAACAATGGCGTGGGACAATACCTTTCGTTTTGAGGAATGTGTCTGAAAGGACTATGTGATATGAAGATTGGATTTGTCGGTTTTGGCAATATGGCGAGCGCTATGGCCGATGGCTGGATCGCTGCCGGTGTAGCTGCGAGCGACATGTGCGCCTGTGCGGGTCGCTACGACGCACTGGTTGAGCGCTGCGAGGCGCGCGGCATGGTCGCCTGCCACGATGCCGCCGAGGTCGTCGCCGCATCCGATATCGTGGTCGCTGCGGTCAAACCGTACATGATCGAGAAGGTATTCGCCCCGCTCAAGGATGCTCTTGCCAAAAAGGTCGTTCTGTCGGTTGCCTGGACCTGGGACAGTGCCAAGTGGGAGCAGGTCCTGCCGGGCGTTGCGCATATCTCGACGGTGCCCAACACACCGGTTTCGGTGGACGAGGGCGTCATCGCTTGCGAGAAGGCTTCCACGCTTAGTGATGAGCAGAGCGCAGTGGTGCTTGATCTGCTTGGCAAGCTCGGTGCGGTGGTCGAGCTCGATACGAGCCTGCTGTTTGTGGGCGGCACGGTGGGTGGTTGCGCTCCGGCATTTGTCGCTATGGCAATCGAGGCCCTGGGCGATGCGGCGGTCAAGCACGGTATCCCGCGTGCCGATGCCTATCGCATTGTGAGCCAGATGGTGCTGGGTACGGCAAAGCTGCAGCTTGCAACTGGCCAGCATCCTGCGGCGATGAAGGATGCCGTATGCTCGCCCGGCGGCGCCACCATCAAGGGCGTCATCGCGCTCGAGGATGCCGGCATGCGCAGCGCCCTGGTCAAGGCCATCGACGCCACCCTTCAGTAAAACCTTCCATTTAGGGACAGGTTTATTTTGGCTGGTTTTCCTGCGGTTTTATCTCTATAGCAAAAAGCGCCCCGCAACTGGCTCAATTCCAGTTGCGGGGCGCTTGCGTTTGCCCAGATAAAACCGACCAAAATAAACCTGTCCCTTTTTGGCAGGTTAGTCCCAGAAGCTGTCTTCCTCATCCTCGGACTTGGGTCCGCGGTCGACGTACATCTTATGGGTGCGCTTCTCCATTACAAAGGCAAGAATCGCAAATAACAGGATGCCGCCGGCGAAAAGGATGGCAAAACCGGTGCGGGTGCCAAACAAAAAGGAAAAAACTGCGTCCATTGGGTGCCTTCTTGCGTAGTTGAGTTGGGTCGTAAACGCTCATAAGTATATACTTGCCCATACATGTACAAGGTTGCAACCTAAATGGAATGTATATCGCCGGAGGATCTAATGCTTGATATCAAGTTTGTTCGCGAGAATCCCGATGCCATCGATGTCGCCATGGCTAACCGCCAGACGTCTTGGGATCGCGAGAAGTTCTTTGAGCTCGACGACGAGCGTCGTGCCGTCATCACCGAGGTCGAGGAGCTCCAGGCTACGCGCAATGCCGAGTCCAAGAAGATCGGCGCCCTGATGAAGGAGGGCAAGAAGGACGAGGCCGAGGCCGCCAAGGAGGCCGTGCGCGCCGTCAACGAGAAGATTGACGGTCTGGCCGAGCGCCGCACTGCTCTCGAGCAGGAGCAGTACGACTTCATGGCTCACCTGCCCAACATTCCTTGCGAGGCCACGCCGTACGGCAAGGACGAGGACGAGAACATTGAGCGCCGTCGTTGGGGCACCCCGCGCGAGTTCGACTTCGACTTTAAGCCGCACTGGGATCTGGGCACCGATCTGGACATCCTCGACTTCGAGCGTGGCAATAAGCTCTCCGGCAGCCGCTTTACCGTTCTCGGTGGCGCCGGCGCCCGCCTGGAGCGCGCCCTCATCAACTTCTTCCTCGATATGCACACCAGCCGTGGTTTTAAGGAGTGGTGGCCGCCCATCGTCGTCAAGCGTCAGACCATGTTCGGTACGGGCCAGCTGCCCAAGTTCGAGGATGACGCCTATCACGTCTCGGGCGACAACTTCCTGATCCCCACCGCCGAGGTCGTGCTTACCAACCTACACGCCGGCGAGGTCCTCGATGCCGACACTCTGCCGCGCCGCTACACCGCCTTCACCCCCTGCTTCCGCGAGGAGGCCGGTTCCGCCGGTCGCGACACCCGCGGCATCATCCGTCAGCACGAGTTCGACAAGGTCGAGATGGTTAAGTTCGCTAAGCCGGAGGAGTCCGACGAGGAGCTCGAGAGCATGACCGCCGAGGCCGAGTACCTGCTGCAGCAGCTGGGCCTTCCGTATCGCGTGATTAGCCTGTGCACCGGCGACTTGGGCTTCTCTGCCCGTCAGACCTACGACGTCGAGGTCTGGCTGCCGAGCTACAACGCCTACAAGGAGATCAGCTCCTGTTCCAACTGCGGCGACTTCCAGGCCCGTCGCGCCAACATCAAGTATCGCGACCCCGAGAATTTCAAGGGTTCGCGCTACCTGCACACGCTCAACGGTTCCGGCCTGCCGGCCGGCCGCACCATGGCCGCTATTCTGGAGAACTACCAGAACGCCGACGGCACCATCACGATCCCCGAGGTTCTGCGTCCTTACATGGGTGGTCTCGAGAAGATCGAGCCGGTCGCGTAAGTTGGCTGCATAGGGGATATGCAAGGGCGCTCCTTCGGGGGTGCCCTATTTCGTGCGCAGGTCCATACCATGCCGTGCGGACAGCTCAATAGAAAACACACGAACAACTGTTCTGTATACAGCCATCTACCTGCTATGCTTTTGCTAAATAAGAGCGAGAGAAAGGGGACGCGATGGAGCTGTTTGATGATCGGGTGGTTTTGTTTGAGAGCGACGAGGGTGGGGAGTACCTGCTTGTAACGTGTGAGCCGTCTGGCATGGGTGGCCTGGTGGTTCGACAGACGAGTGAGGGTCCGTTGACACAATGGTGCTTTGAGGAGTCGCCGCATGTGGTCGAGACCTTTGTGATGCACGAGGGACTTGTGGCGCTGGAGCACTTCTATGGAGTTGGGACTTCCAACCAGGTCGCGCGCATGCTGAGCATCTCGTTTGCCGATTATGATTGTGCCCAGCGGGTGAGATCGCTCCTGAGGGAACTTGATGCCAAGTTCGACGTGATCGAAAAGCCAATCGATCGTACGGGGAACAGCGGTATATGCGGAGCAGCATGACAAAACTGCGTTCCACAAAAAAGTTTGAGATTGTGCTTGACTCCAATAAGCTAAAGTGGTTTTATATGTCTTGCGCTGCGGCGTTACCTCAGCTGGATAGAGGGTCTGACTACGAATCAGAACGTCATAGGTTCGAATCCTATACGCCGCACCAATCGAACTTAAAGCTTCCGGCAACGGGGGCTTTTCTTTTATGCCGCCACCGCATGGATTCGAACCTCGGTCGAGGCGCGAGCGTCAAGAAAACGCGAAGCGTTTTTAGCGAGCGGGCGAGGGCGCCGGCAGGCGGCCGAAGCCGGTGCGGATCCGCGAAGGAACTTAATCGGTGCTTCATAAAATTTTTCCAAATTGTTGCTTGACCCATTGAGGGGTCACGTGCATAATAATCCGTGCGTTGCGGCGTTACCTCAGCTGGATAGAGGGTCTGACTACGAATCAGAACGTCATAGGTTCGAATCCTATACGCCGCACCAATTGAGTTTAAAGCTCCCGGCAACGGGTGCTTTTCTTATATATCGATACATCTGAACTAACCGCCCTGTCGCATACCAGGGGATACGGACTCGATCGATTCCTTCAAATGAGTAAAAATCCAATTCAATAAACTTTTTTGAAAAAATGCTTGACCTATATTCAGTCCATGTGCATAATAATCAACAAGTCGCGGCGTTACCTCAGCTGGATAGAGGGTCTGACTACGAATCAGAACGTCATAGGTTCGAATCCTATACGCCGCACCATTTGAGATTAAAGCTCCCGGCAACGGGGGCTTTTCTTTTACGTAAACACTGCATGGATTCGAACCTCGGTCGAGGCGCGGGCGTAAAGAAAACGCGGAGCGTTTTTAGCCCGCGGGCGAGCACGCCGGCAGGCGGGCGAAGCCGGTGCGGATCCGCGCAGCGGATGCGCGGAATCCTATACGCCGCACCATTTGAGATTAAAGCTCCCGGCAACGGGGGCTTTTCTTTTACGTAAGCACCGCATGGATTCGAACCTCGGTCGAGGCGCGAGCGTGAAGCGGACGATTTCCTGTCGACTCGTGTAAGATTCCGAGTAGACGTCTCGACTTATTCGCGACCACTCCTTCTTCAAGCGACCGATCAGGGTGATACTTCGTGGCAGAGCGTCCGACATACAAGCTCAGGTTTCTCGATCCCAAGAAGCGCTTTCCGGCGATGCCCGAGCAGCCTGCGGGACGCTCATATGGCGTGGTCTGGAAACTCTTTGGCGAGGA
>DBEZQF010000089.1:0-2430 GCA_048254795.1 Collinsella sp.
CAGGCGATCGAAGTCGTCGGCGGACATCTCGATGCCAAACTCGCGGGCAATCGCGGGGATGTGCAGCAGCGAGTTGGTGGAACCGGAGATGGCGCCGTGGACCATGATGAGGTTCTCGAAGGACTCCTTGGTCACGATGTCGCGCGGGCACAGGTTGTGCTCGGAGAGCCACACGGACTGACGGCCGGCCTCGCGGGCAAACTCGCGCAGGTCGGAGCTAGTTGCGGGCAGCAGGGCGGTACCGGGGAGCATAAGGCCCAGGGCCTCGGCGGTAACCTGCATGGTCGAGGCGGTGCCCATAAAGGAGCAGGCGCCGCAGCTGGGGCATGCGTTGTGCTTGGCAAACTCAAGCTCCTCGCGGGAGATCTCGCCGCGCTCGTAGCGAGCAGAAATCGCGCCGAGCTGCTCCAGGGTCAACAGATCGGGGCCGGCATCCATGACACCGCCGGTAACGACGATGGAGGGGATGTTGATGCGGCCCATGGCCATGAGGTTCGCAGGCAGGCCCTTATCGCAGCTGGCGACAAAGACGCCGGCGTCGAACGGGGTGGCCTTGGCATGGATCTCGATCATGTTGGCGATCATGTCGCGGCTGGGTAGCGAGTAGTTGATGCCATCGTGGCCCTGGGCCTCGCCGTCGCAGATATCGGTGCAGAAGTAACGGGCACCGTGACCGCCAGCCTCGGCGACGCCGGCACGGACCTCCTCGACCAGCTCAAACAGGCCGGCAGAACCCGGGTGCGAGTCGCCAAACGTCGACTCGATAATGACCTGCGGCTTGTCCAGGTCCTCGATGGACCAGCCAGAGCCCAGGCGCAGCGGGTCCATCTCGGGGCTGATGGTGCGAAACTTGCCGGAACGCGGCTGCAGCTTGGCAACCAGGTCGGCTGCCTCCTGCTGAATCTGTACCTTGGTCTTCTCGTCCATGATGCTCTCCTCTTTTGATTTGAACGGTTGTACCAATCGTTGGTTAATGAATCAGGTGTAAATGGGTACCGAGCGATGCACTCGGCGGAAGATGCTTAGCTACGCGAACTAGGCGAAGAACGAAATCACCAGGGCGCAGGCAAGACCCGAAAGGCCGATGAGCGTCTCCATAACGGTCCAGGACCTGAGGGTTGTCTTCTCGTCAATCTCCAGGAACGAGGAGCACATCCAAAAACCGGCATCGTTGACGTGCGAGAGGGCCGTGGCACCGCCGCAGATAGCAAGACAGATAGCGGCACGCATGAGCACTGAGGCTCCGGCAACCGCAGGCATGGCGGCCATAATGCCCGATGCCATGGTCATAGCGACGATGGAGCTGCCGACAGAGGCACGCACCATGACGGCAATCAAAAAGGCAACGACCACCAAAGGCAGCGGTGAGGCCTCGAGCATAGGGCCGATAACCTGGCCCAGGCCGCAGTCCTGCAGCATCCAGCGGATCACACCGCCGCAGGCAATGACCAGCAAGATCATGCCGACGGGCTTAAGAGAGCGGTCGAGCAGGGCTTTGAGCTCGGCGCCGGAGTAGCCGCGCCGCGCGCCCAGCAGATACATCGCGACGAGCGTGGCGAGCGTCAAAGCGACAAACGGCTTGCCCAGGAAGGCGAGAATCGAGGCGAGCTCAGCGGGCATGGGGATATAAGAGGACAACGTGCCCAGCAAAATCAGACAAAGCGGCGTGAGCACGATGGCAAGCACCATGCCAAAGGAGGGAAGCTCCTTTTCGTCGCTCGCACCCTCGGCAGAGGTAAAGTGCTCCGGAACATCGGTAAAGATGCGACTGCCCACGTTGCGACCCCAGATGACGCCGGCGATCGCCATAGCGATGAAGGCGGTAGGGATACCGACGAGAATCATGGTGCCCAGGTCGACACCGAGCGTGCCGGCGACCAGAACCGAACCGGCCGATGGCGGCACAAACGCATAGCCAGCGGCAAGTCCCGCAAGCAGCGCGATGCCGTAGTAGAGCGTCGACTTTTTGGTCTGCGATGCCACGCTAAACGCAAGTGGGATCAAAACGACCACGCCGGCCTCAAAGAACACCGTAGTGCCGATAACCAGACCGGTAATTCCCAGCGCCCAGCTGGAATGACCCTGCCCAAAGGTATCGATGAAGGTCTGGGCGATCTTCTTGGCGCCGCCGCTCTCTTCAAGAATCTGACCAAACATCGAGCCCAGGCCAATGAGCAGGGCGATGTTTTGCAGCGTGGTGCCCACGCCCTTGGTGACAGTGTCCGCCACCAGGTCGAGCGGCATACCGGCGCCGATGCCGATCGCGAGCGCCGAGACCATCATCGAAAGCACGGGATGCAGCTTGAACTTAATGATGAGCGCAAGCAGCAGCGCAATGCCCACGATGGCGGCGATGACCAGCCTGGTGGGGTCGGCCATAAACGTTGGGTCTGACATCTTTCCTCCAATTCATCAGACCTTTTGAATTCG
>DBEZQF010000090.1:0-2161 GCA_048254795.1 Collinsella sp.
ACGTGCAAAAGGCCGGCTGGCTCAACCAGAAGAACGCCATCGACCACGTGCAGGAGCTCAAGGGCCAGCTCGACGAGGCCAAGAGCGAAGAGGAGCGCGCGACGCGCAACGGCGACCTGGGCCGTGCGTCCGAGCTGCGCTACTCCGTGATTCCGGGTCTGCAGCAGCAGATTCAGGATTCCGAGGCTGCGCTCGAGGCACAAAAGCAGAAGGACGGCGAGGGTCTCAACGAGCAGGTGACCTCCGATGAGATCGCCGAGGTCGTGAGTGCCTGGACCGGCGTGCCCGTGTCCAAGATGATGCAGGGCGAGCTCGACAAGCTGAAGGGCCTGGAGGGTGAGCTGCATAAGCGCGTCATCGGCCAGGACGAGGCCGTCTCCGCCGTCGCCGCGGCTGTGCGCCGCAGCCGTGCGGGCCTCTCCGATCCGGACAAGCCCATCGGCAGCTTCTTCTTCCTGGGCCCCACCGGCGTGGGCAAGACCGAGCTCGCCAAGGCACTTGCCGAGTGCCTGTTCGACGACGAGCGCGCGCTCGTGCGTATCGACATGTCCGAGTACATGGAGAAATTCAGCGTCCAGCGTCTGATCGGTGCGCCCCCGGGATACGTGGGTTACGACGAGGGCGGCCAGCTCACTGAGGCCGTGCGCCGTCGTCCGTACTCCGTGATCTTGCTCGACGAGATGGAGAAGGCCCATCCAGATGTCTTCAACGTGCTGCTGCAGGTGCTCGACGACGGCCGTCTGACCGATGGCCAGGGTCGCCAGGTGTCCTTCAAGAACACGATTATCATCATGACGTCCAACGTGGGCTCCAAGGCCATCGCCGATCTGTCCGGTAAGGACGAGGAGGAGATGCGCCATCAGGTCGACGCCGCCATGGCTCAGACCTTCCGCCCCGAGTTCCTCAACCGTATCGACGATATCGTGGTGTTCCATCCGCTCGGCATGGCGCAGATCGAGAAGATCGTCGACATCCAGCTTGCCGACGTTCGCGCACGCCTGGCCAAGGAGCGCATGACGCTTGCCATCACCCCGGCGGCCAAGCAGATGCTCGCCGTGGGTGGCCTGGACCCCGTGTTCGGTGCCCGTCCGCTCAAGCGCCTGGTCCAGCGCGAGGTCGTGGACGCCATCGCCGCCGCCATCATCGACGGCACGGTGCGCGAGGGCGATCAGGTGACGGTCGATGCCGGCAAGGACGGCGGCTTTACCGTCGTGTGCGACAACACGCCGGCGGCCACCTACGAGGTTCCCGACGCCGAGTAGATTTTGGGACATGCCTTAAAATCTACCAGCTGTCTCTAAACGCCAAGGGCGGCGGATCCAATTGGGTCCGCCGCCCTTTTTCGTGCGACAATCGATGATATTGAACGGATGCGATGCGAGGAGCTATGCAGATGAAAGACGAGATCAAGACAAGCGCGCCGGCGCCCAAGCCCACGTCCAAACCGGCGCCCAAGCCGCGCGACCCCTATATCCGTGCCGAGAACGAGGACGATGACGGTTACGATCCCTACAGCGACCGACGCCTCGAGCGCGAGCCAATGTTCGAAGCCGACCCGTGGCGCTGAGTGCCACCCAAAAGGCCACCAATTAAGTTGCGGTGAAATAGGGACTGTTTTTGCAGTTTGACCAGCAAAAACAGTCCCTATTTCACCGCAACTGCGTTGGGCGGCTGTCTTCGGGCCGGCTAGTCCTGGGCTTTGATACTCGGCAGGAGAATCTGGGCGAGGTAGTCGGTCTCGAGTTTGGCGGCGGCGTCGGCCTTGCCGTCTTTGCCGACCAACACGTTCTTGATCTGGCTATAGGTATAGCGGTTGCCGGTCGTCAGCTCGACAAGCTCAATGGCAGTGTCCATGGGGTAGGTCGACACGGGGTTCTGCGTGCGTCCGTTGATGGTCTGGGGCACCACGTACGGATAGACGGGGCCGCTGGCGTAGACGGTATAACCGTTGCCTAGATTGGCCGCACCCAAAACCGTATCGCCTTCATCGGGCGTAAAGCTCTCGCCCTCGCGCACCGCGACGAGCGTCACGAGCGGCGTATTGGCGTCGTCGCCCAGATAGATGCATAGCGTGCTTCCGTTTTGCCAAGTTGCGACCTTGCCGTACCACTCGACGGGAATATCGAGCTGGTAGAGGTCGGTTGCCTTGTGGCGAGCGTCA
>DBEZQF010000091.1:0-31227 GCA_048254795.1 Collinsella sp.
GTATCGAGCATGGGAGCCCCTTCCATGAATGCGGCGTGGCCGCCACGGTTGGATTAGACACTCACCATTGTCGGCCTAATCCGCGGTCTTTCATGCAGCAGGGGCTCTCAATGTTTTTATGTCCTGCTCATATCGTCTGTAATCGGAACAGGTACGATTCTGCAAGCGTACCGGCATTTCAACGATTGCAGTATAAACGAAAAACCGCAGGTTGTAGACGAGTTTGGCGTGTTTCAAGGGCGCGGTAAGCATTTGCCGTTCCAAGCGATGTTGCGAACGCAGACTGGTGATTGCTTGCTGGCTTGTGGTGGTGTTTGGGTTGCTAAGCGAGGGCTGCTTGTTGCGTGGGTTGGTTTTATTGGTGTGGGTTTGGACACTGTATGGAGATGACGATGGCTGGAGCGGGGTAGGGAGTTGTGACGCGGATTGGGGATGCTGGGTGGCTGGCCGATTGCGTGCAACGGCCTAACGCGTTGTTTGCGGTGCACGGCCAATAGATCTCTGTAGGGGGCCTACCCAACGTAAGGCGTCTGAAGGCATTTCCCTGGAAGCTCGGGCTTCCTGGATATCTTGGCGATTAAGATGCGCCCCATGCTCAGCCGGCATATAGAATGGACTGTGGACGTGACGATTGCCTGCTGCTGACATGTTGGTTAATCGACGATGATGGCAGCGACGGAGATTGATTGGGGCAGTCGGCATGTTCGCGAGCGAAAAGGCGGCCCTGCTCGGCGATGTGCCGACTTTTATTGTAGCGAAGGCGTTGGTGACGCCGAGAGGCGGCAAGGCCGACAAAACTATTGCGAAGGCAAGGGATCAACATGGCATTTGAAGCACGTCAGAGTACGGTTGGAAAGCTGCTTAATGACTCAATCTATAGAATCCCTCGCAATCAGCGCGCTTACGTGTGGGATGAGCATAACTGGAAAGATCTATTCGAAGACATCAAGCTTGTGACAGAGGAAGTTGCTACGTCGCATTTCATCGGTTCGATAGTGCTGATGGAGGAAGAAGAAGAAGACAGCCTCGGGGTTTTTACAATAATTGATGGTCAACAAAGAGTTATTACCCTAACGCTCTTGCTGTCTAGCCTCATGTTCGCTTTCAAGAAAAGGAATATGATTAACCACGCTAATGGCACAAAAAAATATCTAGTGGCGATAGATACTAAGGATGTTGAGCACGCGATCGTCGCTCCGGAGAATCATTTATCATTAACGAGGATCGTCGAAGGAGTAATTGCTATCTCTCCTGAAGATGCGGCTGCCATGTCTGCTGTGGCTTTCTCGAAGAGCAAACGCGCGTCCGGATCAAAAGACGAACTGATCGTTAAAGCCTTCCAATATTTCAGTGCAAGTTTCGCCAAGATGAAGGATGAGGAGTTGCTGGCCTTCAGGGATGCGGTCATTTCTGTCGCATATGTAAACATCAAATCATCGTCTGAGGAAGATTCGTACACAATATTCGAAATATTGAATGCGCGAGGTATCGAGCTTGAGGACCATGAGCTTCTGAAGAACTATATTATGCGCTATATCCATCCTATAGAAAAGCGCGATGATGCAAAACAGGTATGGTCGGAAATTGAAGCAACAGTCGGCTCGAACATGAAAGCTTTTTTGCGTCACTACGCAATTCAAAAATATCGCCTAGGTCAAGGCGACAAGGATGGAGCATATAAGAAAATAAGGGATTTTACGGATCCAAAGAAGGCTGCTGATCTTCTCTATGATTTAAGGCTAAAAGCCGGATATTATGCAGAGATTGTCGAGCCAACCAGCGATGACAGAAATGCGGTAATCTTGAGTTTCTTAAGAACACACAATGTCCGCGTCTTCAGGCCGCTTCTTATGAGTTTAATGCACGCTCGCGAAATAGAGCAGCTAACGAGCGAGCAGTATGATGATGCGATTGGATTTATTTACCGGTTCTATATTTGCTATAAGATAATCGGGGGAATGGAGTCGAACCACCTATCGGATTCGATCGTGAAACACTCATACGCAATCGAGTTGAACTGCACCCAGCAAGTGTTAGATGAGTGGAAAAATAGTTTTAACGAAAAACTGCCTTCAGAAGAAACATTTCGAATTAATCTCCTTTCGCTTGGATGGTCTCATTCGTGGCCGTTGTATAGCGAAACAAAGTTGAAGGATCGCTGCAAGTTGGTCCTTGCCTTGCTCGAGGAGCTTAAGTCTGGTGTTAGGGTTTCTGAGGCATTCACAATAGAGCACATTCTTCCGGATTCGCAGGCTCAGGAAAACTCGATTATTGGGAACTTGCTCATGCTAGAAGAGCGACTTAACGCGAAATGTAAAGACAAATCGCTTAAGGAAAAGCTGCCCATATACGCTGAATCGCGTTATGCCACTACAAGAGCTTTTGCTAAACGCTATGCGAATGGTTGTTTTGACGTTAAGAAGCGCGTTGATTTTATCGCGAAAGATTTGTTTGAAATGGTCATCCACTAGCTTGCACCGCGCGGCCGCGGCGCTTGAGCTCGTCAAGAAGTGCATCGACCCGGCGATAAGGCGGCAGGCCGAAGGGTTCGAATGGGATCCGAAAGCGCTGGAGTAGGCTCTCGCCTGGCCATAGGAAAGGTAAGGGTGGAAACCGATGGCGGACAAGGAGCGACCAAGGTGAACGAGGATGACATCATCGGCGTCGTGAGGGAGTACATCGAGGACAAGGAGAACTCGTACGCCCTCATGCTTACCGGGGAATGGGGATGCGGGAAAACCTACTTTGTCGAGCACGCACTGACCGAGAAGCTGGAGGAGGATGAGAGCCGGCATCCCGTCGTGGTGGCGTCCGCCTACGGCGCCAAGGACTTAGCGGAGCTCTGCGGGGCGATTGAGTCTGGTTTCATCTCGAAATACGCCATAGGGTGCGCGGCCGGCGGGGAGAGGGGCAGGTGGGATTCACTCGTCGGGTTCGCCAAGGACACGGGAATATCGTTCCTCGGGAAAAAGATCAGGGAGCTGGAGAAGAAGGCGGGCGTCGATCTCAAGATGGCGCCGCTGAATGCCGTGAACCTCATCATCGGCCCCGAGACCCTCCTCGTCATAGACGACGTGGAGAGGTGCGACATGGGCATTCGCGAGCTGCTCGGGGCGGTCGACCACCTCGTCGTTGGCTGCAGGAAGAAGGTCCTCCTCGTCTGCAACGAGGATGAGTGGAGGAAAGGGCTAGGACCGAAGGGGGAGAAGGGGACGACCAGGGAGTACGAGAGCCTCATCGAGAAGACCGTCTGGCGGAAGTGCCGGTTCAGGCCCTCGGTCGGCTCGGTTGTGGAACGCGTTCTGGGAGGCGTGCTGGGCGGCATCTACCCAGGCGCGCTCGAGGACGCCGTTTCGGCGATTGAAGGAAGCGAATCGCCGAACTTGCGATCCCTCAGCAAGATGCGCCCCGTGCTGGTCGGGATGAAGGAATCCGGGTTCTTCGCTGAACCCACCGACCCGGAGTCTGCCAGGGCAGTTTTCAAAGAGGCTTTCGGCTTTGCAGCGGGGGCGGCGAAGGGGATGCGCATCGGGCCTCCGTCAAGCCGGGAGGATTCCATCCTTAGGGGTGGCATTTTCGAGTCGCGCCGGCTCAAATACGCCGCCCTGGACTTCATCCCCCGCTTTTTCGAGAGGTGTGAGGGGGTCGATTCCAAGCATGTTCGTTCCTGCCTGGAAGATTACCTTGCGACCTTTCATCCCGACGGGCCGGCCGCGCGGAAAGCTATTGAATGTATCGAAGGCATCAGACACGCCACTTTCCGCGATGCCGATGTCCTTGGCATGGTGGAGACTTTAGTCGCCGGGATTGTCCCCGGGGACGGGAGCCGCGGCTTGTCGTTCGACGTCTATCCCGACGTCCTGCGTGCCGTCAAAGGCATTGCGGGGGAATTTGCTGACGCCTTTCCCGAAGGGGTCGCGCCGCTCGTCAAGGCGATGGAATCCTCCATTGGACGGGATCCCGAGTCTGCAGTGAGGTCAATCGGAAAGAATCGAGTCGAATGGCAGGAGATCCCTTTCGACTCGAGCGAAGCGCATGAGATTCCGGCTTTGGAGGAGGTCGACAGGCTGAGGGAGCTCGCCTTGACGACGCTACGCGAACGGGAGTCGGAGTCTCTTGGCAACGTCCTGATAAACGCCCCCGACCAATTCGCGACGAAGCTCTATCTGGCTTTCTCGAAATCAGATGACTGGTCGGAACCCATCCTGTCGCTCATTTCCCTCGACACTTCCCTCCTCGCGAGGGCGATGGAGAAGATGCCTCCCGAAGATATTCGGCTTGTGCACAGTGTCCTTTTTCCGGGCGACCACATGAGGTCGTGCACGGCCTCGCTCGAGGGCGAGGACAGGAAGGCCCTCGTAGCTTGGGCCAAGAGGCTCGGATCGGAGATCGGCAAGGTCGAGACCATGGAGTATTACCAAAGGATCTATTTCGACGCCATATCCAAGAGTCTCGAATGTCTTGCCGATATCTAGGATCCGCAGCTGTTGCCAAGTTGAAACGTGGCTTAGGATTTGCAGAAGATCTTCTAATAGCAGTCTTACAACAAGGACGAGGATGCCCTAATGCCTTGCCCAGGCTCCATCCAGCTCCGCCGCGCAGCTCTCGAACACGCACCTAACGGCGGCCATTTCCGACGGGGTCACGCGCCCTCCGCTCGCCTTATCCGAGGGCCTATGCGGCGGGGCTTGACTTCGAGGACGTCGTCGACTCGTCCCTCGAGCTTGTAAGGCTTGCTGAGGTAGGCGGACTAGAGTAAGAAAAGAGAAATCAAAAGGCGAATTTATCGCGAGGAGCAAAATGTCCCAAATAAATCAGATCCAAGAAGAGCTAAGGCAGATCGAAGGCGGGCGTTTTCAAACACTAGCAAATCAGTATCTATATAGGAGATATTCGCTTAACAACATCATTGAATTAGGATCCCAATGCGGCACGGATAAAACCACGACCGGAGTGCCAGACATGTACTCCGTAGGAGAGAATGGACACTACCTCTTCGCGGCATACACAACCTCTAAATCCGACATCCGCAATAAGCTGCTAAATGATGCTAAAGACTGCCTCGACAGGAGCAAAACCGGAATCAATCCGCAACTCATAGATCGAATCATCCTGTGCCACACATACTTTCGCCTTTCACCTCTGGTACTCGAGGAGGTCCGTGCCATCGATCCACGGATAGAAATAATCGGGCCAGAGACAATTGCGAGCGACCTTGATGGAAAATACCCTGCGCTAGCGCATACGGTATTGGGCGTTCCACTCGGAAAGGGATCATTCATCGCCCCAGACCGCTTCATCGAGCGAAGCCTGAACGACCGTTTCTCAACCGACCTGTCGAAGCTCCTCATGCACAGGGATTCCGAGTTTTCAGTCATCGTCGAATCGATAGAGCAAAACAAGGCAGTGGTGATTCAGGGGCAGTCTGGATCGGGGAAAACCAAGATCGCCCTCGACGCATGCCTCTCATTCAGCAAACGGCATCACTGGGATCTTCTTATCTTGGACTCTAGGTATTCATCGCATCTCGACGATGATATCGAGCTGATTTTGTCGGAGTCGGAAAACATTATCCTTCTAGTCGATGATGCAAACGGCAACCTGTCACTTGAGCACTTGCTGGGAATCTGTTTGGAAAACAAAAAGCTAAAGATTGTCCTCACCTGCAGGAAGATGCACCGAAGCGAGTTGACCGCAAAAATCGGCAGTTATCTAAATTTCAGAGAAATAGAGCTGGAGCCTCTAACCGCGGAAAATATAGAAGCGATACTCGAGACCGAATACAACATAAAAAACATAGCACTGAGGGAGAGAGTATCGGCAATCGCAAACGGAAACCTGCGCTTGGCTATCATGGCAGCAAGCCCCATAGCAGACGGCAATTTCGAAGCCATCCAAGAGCCATACGATCTTTTGAACATCTATATGAATTCTGCTTTAGCTGGGTACTCCAGCAGGGAGCAGCGTCTCGCAGAGAACCTTGCAATCTACGACTGCTGCGATCTTATTGAAGGAGACCCTTGTTACGAGGAACTCTTGGGGCTGGGGTACGACGACGCCGAGATTCGGGATTTTGCATCCAGATTGAACGACCAGGAAATTGTCACGATCCTTACCTCCGCCGATGGCGTGCTAGCCATAAGAATGGAAGAGCAGAATCTTCGCGACTTCTTGATATGCCGCCACTTCGCAAAAGAAGGGAACGGCAGTTTTGCGGATTTCATTCTGCATACCGCAGAAATGCCGAACGCGCCGTATCTCAAAGCCGCCAAGTCAATGGCTGAAGTGTGCGGAAGTGCGAGCGTGTACGACTACCTTCGAAGGGAATGCGAGAAAGCTTGGGATGAAATAAAGAATCGGGATGCGCGAATTGCCGATCAGTTCATAGTCACATTCAATCAATTCCTCCCCATACAGGCGCTCGCCTTTGCCTCAAACCGCATCGAAAACGCTGATTGCGCTGACGTATCGGAAGAAATTCTCGGCATGAATTCGACATCCGACGGATCTATGCCCCTGCAAATTTCTGTATCCCTGATGAACTCAAGCGAGTATTCGCAAACAGCCTCCGAGTTGTTCTTGAAGTGTGTAGAAAGAGGCACCGAGCGAGCGGCCGAGTACAACTGGGCATGCGGGCCGGACGGCGCTTTCGCTTACGATCTCGATCGTACGGGATTCGATTTGGAAAACAGCAAACTCGATGCCCTCGCTCAAAAATATCAACAATCGCATTCCCGCAATGTTGCAGCATGTCTGATCGTCTTGACGAGTTCATACCTCTCTTCAAGGGCCCAGCGCGTTTGTCAAAACGGCATAACGTACACATACAACACTTTGACCTTCAATTTCACATCAGAGCTGGCCGAGCTCCACGCCCATTGCTTCCGGGCGCTCTCCGTTCTGGTCGAAACCGAATTCAGCAGGCAAGTTAAATCCACTTTTCGGCAGCACTTCTCGTTCTATGGCAAAGAACCTGAAGCGGAGTACGCAGAAAACATGTATTCGGTACTCTCGAGGATTGAAGAGCTATTCCCCAAATATATAACCGAAGACTCGACAATCGATCTCTTATGCAGCTTAAGCATCAACCAGATTTACGAAACATGCGCGCAGAATCCCCCTCTGAGCCTCGATGGGTTCCGCCAGAGCGCATTCGACGCACTTGGTCTGGAGAACTCCGAGTCTCTCGTAGAGAAAGAACCGAGGATATCCGCGGAAGAGTTACCGCTAGAACGACTGACCGAAGCCCTGGGAAAGCTAGCCGAAGATTATGAGATTTCCGATAAAGAGTGGGAGTCGGGCAGGGCTATCGGAAAAGTCCTTCTGGAAATCGCCAAAAGGACCCCAGATACTGCCTCAAGCATAATCGCACGCAATATCGCTTCGTCGCCCTCGACGATCCCTGTCCCGTACGAAGCACTTGATCATCTTGCTGAAACCATCGGCAGGAAGGTCCTTAGAAACGAGCTGGGCGCGGTGATCGACGTGAGTGACCATCCGGCCCTGTTTGACTATCTTGATTTGCTAGCAATAAAGAACGGGCCCGACAAGGAGGAGCTCGACGAAATTCTCGCAAGACTCGATGACGGCAGAACGCATCTCTGCTTGGAAGATTTGGAGATAGTCGAGCCAAAGCATCCTGGCTATATCCTCAAATATGCTTCTTGGCTTTCCGAACATATACACAATGATGGGGTTTGGCGGTTTTTCGGCAACTGCGGAGACGAAAAGCGCGTCTCCGCTCTAGATTCGTACTTCGAATCCAATCCCTCACCGGCCGTCAACCTGTATTTTCTCGCACTTGAAGGATATCCTACTTTCGACTATAACCTCGCTTTCCTACGCTGCCTTTTACGCCTTGACAGCTCAATGATTGACCGTTTTTTGGAGTACGTTGCCAACCTCGACTACCGACAAAGGCACGATCTCCTGCGAAGAATCAGCTCGTTTTGGACCGTCCAGGATGATCATGCCTGGAATCTGCTGAAAGCAATGATCGATGAAGCGCTGAGCGAACCACTCGGCAGGCTTGAAATAGCCGTTTTGTTTCCCGTTCATGACGCAAATGCGCTCTCGAGCGATATTTTTTGGGAGCGCTTGGAATATACCATCCGCGAAAGGATCGCCGACGCAAATAGCCTCGATAGAATTAGCTGGGCCTTGTCCGATTGCAATGACGAGACGAGGATTAGGGCTATCACCCTCATTCTGACGCTCGATAAAGACGGGATATCGATCAACCATTTGGATCTCCGTCGATCTTCAATGAGCGGGTCCCCTGAAAAAGGCTTTATTCCAGCAAAGCTCAAGGAGATTGAGGCGATTGACTCGATTGCTGCTCAGCTGCCCGCAGGTGTTGCATATTTAAAACACAGAGAATGGCTGTCAAAAGTGAAGTCATCAATTGAAAGAGACATCGAAGACGAAAAGTGGAGGCTATTCCACGGCAGGCAGTAATCGACTTTAACACCTAGAATTAGGAAAAGCCTCGGGGCTCCTGCCTAGCCCTTCGACCTGCACTGCGTGCAGAAGACGGTCGAGGGCGAACCGTGGTGCAGCTCCATGAGCTCGAGCTGCATCGCCCTGAACAGGTCCTCGGGCTTGTTCAGCAGCCGCTCGTCGATGTTTGTGTCAACGGCCTACTGAATACTGTTCAGTTTTACGCTACCACTGACAGCGAGGTCGAAGTGGCTCGTTGCTATTTCGAAGCCGCGCGCGCGGCGCGGAAGGGCGGCGTGGACCCCGAGGCCACTGCCTACAAGCTCGACAAGATGATTTGGTTGCTCTGCACAAGCGACTTTTACCTCGAAGGGGGTCTAAAGCTCTTTTCAACCAATGCACTTGTTGAATCGAACCTGAGCGCTTATTCGGGGGATGGCATTTAAATCGGAGCCACTTTCAGAAAAGCGGCGCTGCAAACGCATGCCAAAACTGGCAAATTATTATGAAAGGTAATCTTATGGCAAACGCAGAGGAATCAACTAAGGCCGGTCTATCGCGCTTGCAAGACGACGCAAGGCCGACTATTTGCAGCGACTCTCTCGAACTTATTTCGAATATCGCAGAGGTTGGCCTGGACGAAATTCTCCAAAACGAGTTCTTGAAGGACATCCCCGTCATCTCAAGCCTAGTGAGCATCTACAAAATCGGAAACAATATCCACAATGCGCATCTGCTGAAGAAGTATGCGTGTTTCCTCGATGAGTTCAACCGCGACTCTTTTGAAAATGGCTCATGGAACAAGTACAAGCAATACTTTGAAGAGTCAAATAGGAAGCGCGATATTGAGTACCTGCTTATCCTGCTCGAAAGATACATTGAGGAGGACAAAGCGCGGCGACTAGCAAAGATTTATGAGGCCTACCTAGATAAAGAAATTAGCTGGGACGATCTTCGTTTGTTTGCAGAGACTTTGGACAGATTTCTACCTGGAGACTACGAAATGCTTCGAGAAAAGGAAACTTTTCAGACGCTCAGAGGCAGAGATGCAGAAGTTCTTCTTCGATTAACCGGACTGGGATTGCTGATTGAGGATATCCATCGGCAGCAGTGGGACGTAGTAGATACGACGCTCATCTTCGACGATCCCGACGAAATTGAGAAAGAAGAAAGGGTTTATCGTAGGACCGAATTTGGAAACAGGATGGTATCTATACTTGGCTAGCTACTGCAGACAGCAATCTGAGCGCGCTCTTGTCGTCTTGGTTAAACTGCTCGGATCTACCAGTGATTTTTACTGCATTAGGCATTCGTAAAGGGAATCGGTTCTTCACGATTCGCATCCTTTCTAGTGCTGCCTTTATTTAATGATCGAGATATGCTCGGCGACTGCGGTGTTCTGCCCCTTAGGTTACAGACGGTTGTTTCTATTGAGCTTCCAGAGGAAATACATGGGGTTCTCTTTTGCCTTGGCTTCTCGCAAGAAATCTGCGGATTGAGATGCAACGGCCCCTATGCCGGCAGCCCCGAGGAAGGCCATGGCATCAGAAGGTGATGCGATTCCGTATTGCCCCAATGTAAAGCTCGCAATTCCGATAGCGGCTTCAATGCCTGCGGAGGTGACTAATCGGGATCGCTCGTTTTTCATCACTAAAGATATCTTGTGAAGCTCGGGCTCAATTAGGTCGTTCTTCAGGTCAGCTAATGTCGAGGTGTCGATGGGCCTTTCGCTCAGGCCTTTGGACAAGGTATCCCTAAACACAAGAAACGACTCTTCGTTTCTAATGCGGCAATCAAGGATGCTACGCAACGTTGCATTTTCAGCAATGGGGAGGGGGCAAGATAACCGGCGAATGGGTATGGTCTGATCTTTTCGAGGATAAAGGGTGGAAGTTGCGGACTCGAGGAACTCAATCTGAGCTGGACGAGTGGTTAAATACGAGCTATTCGAAAAATAGGGATTGACGAGGGCTTGAAAGCAATCGTCCAACAATGGCAGTAGGATAGTCAAGATGCCGCCTTTCTCCAGCATGTCTCTATCCAATCGCGTTTCGCCTTGGCTTGCATAGAGCGATTCGTATTCAGACGGGATTACCAGGAAATCGACATCCATCTCATCATGGGACCCATATGCATCCATTCCCTCAATCGCTACATACAGATTCCCATCTGGTGCTTGTTTTAAAGTGCACGAGGTAGAGGAACAGAATTGTCGTACGAGTTCATCCCAATAACTCGATATCAATCCTTTTGCTTTTGATTCTCTTTCGATTTGTCGCGCTAGGCAATCTTTGCAAAGAGGAATGTAATTGCTCGAAAATCCGAGTATTCCAGCTTTGACTATGTCTTCGACTCGCATGGTCAAATAGATCCCGAATGCAAGTTCATCGACTGAGACATAATCATCGTGCCCCATTTCGAATGCCGATTCTATAGGGCAATGAATCAGTGTTTTATCTGCATACAATGCTGAGAACTTTGCCAAATGGTAAATGTTTTGCTCTCGACAGGCATAGTCAGTGCAGGGGAATTTGCCTCCTTCAAGGGTGGAGTCAACAGAAAAATTGAACAGGGATTGATTTTCGATTTTTTCGATTGGGATAAGGGGTGCAAGGCCCCTAATAAAGGCGTCGAACCTCCTTTGCCCCAGTTCTTCTAGGTACGCAATTATTTCGGCAAGAGAGCTGTTCTTGAATGCGGCTAGATAAGAATAAAGGTCATCGTATGCATGAGTCGCCATTTCGCTCACCTACACTTTCGGAAAGAGTTTTGCGTCGTTATTTCCGAGGCGTCGTTGGGCTCGCAATCGACTCTAGTGTGCAGCTGCTTCTCGACGTACTCCCTCATGTTCTGCCTCCACATGTAACTAATTGATTTGCTATGTGCCATTATGAATGGTATATAGCAAATCAATTAGTTACATTTAATGGAGCATTGCGAGCGTGGCGCGCGCAAAGAAGAGTCGTTGTATGGAGGCTTCCGGCAACGGCCTTTTGTACGTCCGTGACTGTTGGGTGCTATCGCGGATGACGTCATTGTTGCCTGCACTCTCGATCCAAGGATGTAATTACGGAAGTGCGGGGAAAATCGAGAACCTTCGAGCACAACGCGATTTTTAGCACCAAAACCGCAGTTCGCGGAAGCGAAAACTGGGGCCTGGTTAGCATTTCTTCGATTTTCCCCGCACTTCCGAATTTGACCCCTTGCCGCACCTTGATCACGTCTTCAAGTGGCTGGTTCATCGCTAATGGAGTTTTCTGCGGTGCTTGAATTGCGGTGTTGTGATTAGGGCAAAAGGCTCTTGGCTCCGGGGAGGCTCATCGCACGAAAATTCAAGTTGCTGCTGAAGTAGGGCTTGCTTCGGCAGCGCTAACAATAAGGGCGGCTCTGCTAGTCTCGGGAGACCGCGGCATTCGGCGGGCCTGCCGAATGCCGCGATCAGTAGCGGTCAGTAGCGGTCAGTATATTCTTCGGAGCCGTTTCTCTGGGCTTCGGCGGACTTGCCAACTCGCGCTTGGGCACTACTCAGTAGATTACTCAGCAGTGCCCAGTAGATTACTCAGTAGTGCCCAGCAGGGGGAGGGCAGCAAACGCAATGGGCCTGTTTCCCGGCTAGGACCTGCAGCCTCAAACTTCGCTTGGCATCCTGTAGAACTGGTGCGGGTCTTTCGGGCTTTTCCCTACCCATTCCAACAGGCCTCGCCCGGCAAGGTCTTTCAGAGTCTTCGAGGCCGTTTTCCTACCGACATTGGACTCCCGCGCGAGGTCGGAGGTCGTGATTTTCCCCTGAGCGGCGGCAATTGCCATCGCTGCTCGTTCGCGCTCGCTGAGGAGCGGTCGGTTGTCGGCCGCGGTTCTCCTGAAGGCCGCTTTCTGTAACCCAGGACGCTCGAAGACGACGACGGTGCTGTTGACGGTCTGCTCGAAGCGGAACCTCACGCCGGCTGCCTCGCAGGCCTCCTTGATGCGCGGTATGCCCGTGCCGTACTGCTCGATGACGCCGGCGCGGAACAGGGTGCGCGCGATCGCGGGGTTTCGGAGGCCGAACTCGCTCGCGGTACCGTCTAGGTGCTCTTGCGGCGAGTCGCCCTCGGGGAACAGGCCCGGGCTCACGATCTGGACGGTGTCCATGAACACGTTGACCTCGACGGCGGTGCCGGTGGTGTAGTCGCGGTGGCACAGCGCGTTGGCAACCGCCTCGCGGATGGCCTCGGCCGGGATCTCGGGGATCTCCTTGCGGTACATGCCCGTCTCGCCGATGACGAACTCGCGCCTGATGTTCGACGTCACGAAGTACTCGGCGAAGTCGAGCAGCTTGAGCATGGTGCCGCACTCGCGGCGCAGGTCGAGGATCTTGGCCTTGGTGTTGCCGCCCAGAAGCCCCAGCTTCATCCTGGGGTAGGTGTCGGATCCCTCGCAGAACAGCTCCACCGCGGCGTTTCTTAGGCTGCCGTCGGGCGCGACGAGGTCGAGCCTTGCCAAGGTGTCCTCCACGCCGGCGAACCCGCCGCCCACGCGTCCGGCCCTGCCGCCGCGCGCGACGAAGTCACGCACCGCCTGCTCGTCGGCGTCGGAGACGGGCCTGCCGGACGGCAGCGAGTCCCACGGGCTACGGGCGCGCTCACGCTTGACGACCATGGCGCTCAGCTCCGAGGCCGACAGCGCTTTGTTCGAAGTCCCCACGCGGGTGAAGTAGCGTCCGTCGGCGGAGTAGGGGGCGTCGGCACCTGAGAAGGCAATTTTGATGTATCGCAGCCCATCATCGGCGTCGAGGCACTCGACCGTCGGGAACACCGCGGGCTCGATCTTGTCGGACACCCACGACGTCACCTGGCGCAGCGTTGCGTCGCTGACATCCTGGCCGATGACATCGCCGTTGTCCTTCACGCCGAAGTAGAGCTCGCCGCGGCCGTGCTTGTTCAGCATGGCGCTGATGGCTTGCAGTGCTTCTTTATGCTCGCCAGTGGACTTCTTGAACTCGACGGTCTCGCTCTCGCTGCCCAGGTTCATCCGCGCTGCCTTTCCCGTTCGTTGCTTGTCTCGTTGGATTATACCGTGGTCACCATGGGCGAAAACGTGGAAGCGCGCTTGCTTGCCTCTACCATGTTCTCATGCGCCTTAATGCCCTTTGTGAAGAATCGTCCCATTGGGAAACGGGTCCCTATGGAACGATTTTGGTATCAGGCATAGGGGGGCTCTATCGTGGATGTCGTCACCATTGCCTGCGCCCTCGATCCAGAGATGTAATTACAGAAGTGCGGGGAAAAATCGAAAACCTTCGAGCACAACGCGGTTTTTTTGTATCAAAACCGCAGGTCGCGGAAGCCTAAAACGGGGGTCTGGTCAGCATTCCTTTGGTTTTCCCCGCACTTCCGAATTTGGCCTCTCGCCACATCCCGATTACGTCTTAAAGTGGCGCAAAAAGCCGTGTGCTCTGCTTGATTTTGCTCAGGAATTATGCCTGAGGGGTAGTGGATTCGCCTTTCTCCGCCGTGCAGCGGCACGTGTAGGGCTCTCTGGCTCAGGCGCGAGTCGCTTCCCGTCTGAAAAAGTTCTTAAAACAGCTTTAAAGTTGCCTTTGGCCTACATTGACAGCGTACAATACGCATGTTTACCATGGCAAAAGCTAAATTTGGGGAGGGGGAGCGCACGGTGGAAGTGCTGGTTGTTGGCAATACCGCGTATGTCGATGACGACTTTTGTGCCAAGGCGTTTCCCGGTGACCATGTTCAGGTCGTGGCGGCCAACGAGGCGCGCCGCGACGGGTCGTCGCTCCATGCGTCTTGGAAAGAGCTGCTGCAGCACCTGGACCAGGCTTACGAATTCGACCGTGTGGTCTACCTCTCTACCTATCTCACGCCGCATACCGAGGCCGTTGGCGACATCGAGCTGCTGCGCTCCGTCTTTCGAGCTTGCATGGGTCGCCAGATTCAGCTGCTGTTTGTGACTGGTCCCATGGGAGCGGACGGTGCGGTGGACGTTGCGGGGCAAAACGGCAAGGGCATCATTGCCCGTGCGGCCAACGACCTGTGCCGCTACTATGCGGTCCGCGACGGCATTCAGGCCAAGATCTTGCGCGTGCCGTATCTGTACACCGCCTCGCCCACGCTGGAAGACCCGATTTTGACCCCGCTGTTCGAGGCGTGCTCGCAAGGCTCTGCTGTCATGAGGGCTGGGGCGGACTCACCGCTCGGTGCCCTCTGCGCCGAGGAGCTGGCCGTTCTGGTGCGTCGCATCTTCGACAGCTGGGATGCCACATTCGAGGAACTCGAGGTTCCGGATAGCTTTGCCCACACCGTGGGAGACCTGGGCGAGGCGCTCAAGGGCTTGTTCCCGGGGCTCGACATTACCTACGACGGGGACGCCGTCGTCTCCATTGCTCCGAGCGATACCGTCCGCACGCGCTACGGGTGGTTCCAGCGCTATGACGTGCTGCGCGATCTTTCGACCATACACGCCCGCTGGGAGCAGACCCTCGCGGGCAAGCGCCATCCGCTGCGTGCCGCCATCGACCGCATGCGCGGGCGGACACTGCCCATCAAATGCCTGGAGACCGCGCTGGCCTGGGTGCTCTTTGAGGGCCTGGAGCTGGTGTTTTCGCAGTCTGCTCAGCTTAACGTGCTCGACTACCGCCTGCTGTACGTGGTACTGATCGGCACGCTGTATGGGCTCGATTTTGGCTTGGTTGCGGCGCTGCTGGCGTCGGTTGGTTTGGCCGCGAGCTACTTTACCCAATACGGCTATACCTTTCAGGGTCTGTTCTACGAGCCGTCCAACTGGCTGCCGTTTATTGCGTACTTTGTGGTGGGTGCCGTGTGCGGCTATGTGCAGCTGCGCAACAGCGAAGCCATTAGGGCGGAGCGCGATCAAAACGAACTCGTACGCAACCGCAATACGTTCCTTACGCAGCTCTACCACGATGCGATCGAGGACAAGCGCGCGTACAGGCGCCAGATCGTGGGTCGTCACGACAGCTTTGGTAAGATCTTTGCCGTGACGCAGGAGCTCGACGTGCTCAACCCGCGCGATATCTATCGCAAGTGCTGCGAGCTTCTGGGCGAGATCTTCGAGAACGATTCGGTGGCGATCTACCATGTTTCGGACGGGGCATTTGCACGCCTGGTGGCTGCAAGTCCCACGATTGCCGAAGATGCCGCACGCTCGCTCACACTTGAGCAGATTGCACCTCTTTTGGGCGACGGGGGTCGTTCGAACCTGTGGGTGAACCGCGAGCTGACGCCGGGGCTTCCCATGTTTGGATACGCGATCGAGCGCGACGGGGCACCCGCCGTGTTGATCTTTGTGCGTAGTGCGACCGAAAACCAAATGACCCTCTATTATCAAAACCTGTTCCGCATCTTGTGCGGGCTGGTCGAAAGCGCGCTGGGCCGTGCTTTTGACTATGAGTCGGTGGCGCAGGATAAACGCTGCGTTGACGGCACTTGCGTGCTCAAGCAGGCTGCCTTTGGCCAAGAGCTCGCGGCGGAGCAGGCGCTGGCAGATAGCAAGATGGGGAGTTTTTTGCTCCTGCGCGTGGTACCGGGCGTGGAGCCTGTCGGCGAGCTGGTAGGCGCAATTGGGTCGGCAATCCGCGAGAGCGACGCGGCGGGCTTGGTCGACGGCGACGTGCTCTATCTGCTTATGCGCCAGGCAAAGGCGTGCGATCTGCCCATTATCCGCGAGCGCCTGAGCGCAAAGCGGATTGCGGTGGAGCCCATCGACGGCGAGGACATCGTGGCGCTGCTGCAGCACATCTCTTACACCGGTGACGGTGAGGGGGGTGCCGCTTGATCTCGCTTGTCGTTGCTGCCGTCTTGCTGCTGATTCATGCGCTGGTTTGCCTGATGCTGTGGACGCTCATGAAGTTGGGCCTGCTGCCGGTGCGCGGGCACATGCTGGCTGTGATAGTTTTGGTGCCGCTGTGGGGCCCGTTGCTGGTGGTTCTGCTATCGGTCCGCAGCGCGGTGTTTGGCGAGGGGCTGAAAGAGTCTGCGCTGGAGTCGCTGCGCTTCAACGACGACCTGCATCGCAGCATCTTGGTGCACGACCGTGACGCCGATGCGGGCGTGGTCCCGCTCGAGGAGGCGCTCATCGTCAACGACCCGGCATACCGGCGCCGCCTAATGCTCTCTATGCTCACCGAGGAGCCCGACGCGTATCTGGCGCAGCTGCAGGCGGCTAAGCTTAACGACGACGTTGAGGTGGCGCACTATGCCGCGACGGCGGTGGCGCAGATCTCCAAGGAGTCCGACCTTAAACTGCAGCAGCTGGAGCGTGCCTTTAAGACGGACCCGAGTGCGCAAAACCTCAACGAATACTGCGATTTTCTTGGTGAATACTTGGGCTCGGGCTTGGCCGAGGGGCGCGTGGCTCAGATTCAGCGCCAACAGTACGCGCGCCTGCTTGCGCGTCGCTGCGAGCGCGAGGATACCCTTGAGCTGCGCATTCGATACGCGACGACGCTGGCCGATGTCGGACAGATCGACGAGGCGCAGGCCGTGACCGATCAGTTGGTTCTCGACGTGCCCGAGGAGCAGGAGGTTTGGATGCTTTGCCTGCGCCTTGCCGTGATGCGCCGCGATGGTGACGAGGTTCACCGTGTGATCGATGCGATTGACAAGCAGCATGTGTATTTGAGCGCCGACAACCGCGAAAAGTTGGCGTTTTGGCGCGACGGGGAGGAGGCCGGATGAGTGTGGCGCAACATATCCGCGACCGTGCAGGCCGCTTTCGTTGGATGGGACTCCTCGTGGTGTGGGCGGTCTTTATTGCCATGGCCGCCGTGCTGCTGGTGGAGCGTGCCGGCGTGCAGTACAGTGCGGGCCGGCATAAGCTGGGGATGCTTGCCGCCAACGATGCGGTGCCGGCCTCCTCGGCAATCTTTGGCCAAAAGCCCACGTGCCTGGTCATTACCGACTCGGACCAAGATAGCGTCGACGACGTTAAAGACCAGTTCGACCAGATTTTGCTGGACATGAAGATCGCCCATCGCGATGTTGATATTGCCATCGACGGTGCGGACGCGATCCCATCGCTCACGTCGTTTGATCGCGTGATTGTGCTTATGCCCTCGCTTGACGGACTGGGTGCGCATCTGACCGATCTGATGAGTTGGGTGAGTGCGGGCGGCTCACTCATGCTGGGCATGACGCCAGATAACTCGAACTGCCTGCAGGCTATTGCTTCCAAGCTTGGGATCGAATCGGCCGGATATGACTATGCGACAGCCGAAAGTATCGTTCCGAGCGAGGACTTTATGTTGGGCGGAGGAGAGCGCTACGAGTTCTCGGATCCCTTCGATTCTTCGCTTTCGGTTTCATTGCGCGAAACGGCGCACGTCTGGGCAAGGACCGGTGACGCGGGCACGCCGCTCATTTGGTCTAACGATTGCGGCAGTGGTCACACCGTGGTGTGCAACATTGGCATTTACGACAAGGTCATGCGTGGGTTCTATGCTTCGGCCATAAGCTTGCTGGGTGATGCCACGGCCTATCCGGTCATCAACAGCGCCGTGTTCTATTTGGACGACTTTCCTAGCCCCGTGCCCTCGGGCGATGGTACTTATATCAAGCGTGACTACGGCCTTTCCATTGCCGATTTTTACACCAAGGTCTGGTGGCCCGATCTGCAAAAGCTCGCGCAAAAATACGGCATTCGCTATACCGGCGTGATGATCGAAAACTACGAGGACGCGGTCAACCAGACCGAGCCCGCGCGCCAACCCGATACCACGCAGTTCCGCTATTTTGGCGGCATGCTGCTGCAGATGGGCGGAGAGCTGGGCTTTCACGGCTACAACCATCAGCCTCTGGCGCTCTGGGATACCGACTATGGCACGCTGTACGTCTACAAGACCTGGAAGAACAAAGAGACGCTCGTCGCTTCGCTTAAAGAACTTATCGCGTTTCAAGACGAGGTCCTGCCCAACGCTCATGGCTCGGTCTACGTGCCACCGTCGAATATCCTTTCGGCCCGCGCGCGCCAGCTTATCGGCACCGACGTTCCGCGCATTAAGACTATTGCCAGTACGTACTTTGAGGACGGTACCGACCTGCCGTACGTGCAGGAGTTTGGCGTGGCGAGCGATGGTATTGTGGAGCAGCCGCGTATTGTCTCGGGCGGCATGGTCGACGATTCCTATATGCGCCTGGCTGCCGTGTCCGAGCTCAACATGCACTACGTGAGTACGCACTTTATGCACCCGGACGACCTGCTCGATCCCGATCGCGGCGCCAAGGAGGGCTGGGAAGTCTACAAGGGCGGCCTGACCGACTACCTGGACTGGCTTACCAAGTCTGCGCCCGACCTGCGCCGCCAGACCGGCTCGGAATGCTCGGGCGCCATTCAGCGCTTTTCGTCGGTTACGGTGAGCGTGGATACCAGTGCGGATGCCTGGACGCTCAGCCTGGGCAATTTCCACGACGAGGCGTGGCTCATGTTCCGCGCCAATAATGGCGAGCCGGGTGCAGTCACGGGTGGCGAACTGACGCACCTTACGGGCAATCTGTATCTGCTCGAGGCAAATGATAAGACCGTGACGATCGAGCGCAAGGAGGGTGGCGATAAATGAGAATCTGCTTGGTACTCGAGGGTTGCTACCCCTATGTGCACGGCGGCGTATCTACCTGGATGCATGGCTATATCCAGGCCATGCCCGAGCACGAGTTTGTGCTGTGGGTGATCGGCGCGCATGCTGCCGACCGCGGCAAGTTTGTCTACGAGCTGCCCGGCAACGTGGTCGAGGTGCACGAGGTGTTCCTAGACGATGCCCTGCGGCTTTCGGGCGAGCAGCACGAAGCCAGTTTTAACGACCGTGAGCGCGAGGCGCTACGCCGTCTGGTGTCGCTCTCCAATCCGGACTGGGACGTGTTATTTGATATCTTCCACCGCCGTCGCGTGCATCCGCTCTCGTTTTTGCAGAGCCGCACGTTTATGGATATCTTTCGCGACGTGTGCCTGGCCGAGTATCCCTATACGCCCTTTGCCGATGCATTCCACACCATGCGCTCCATGTTGCTGCCCGTGCTCTACCTGTTGGGCAGCGAGGTACCGGTGGCCGATGTGTACCATGCCATCTCGACCGGCTACGGTGGCCTGCTCGCCTGCCTGGGCTCAAGCGTTCACCATGCGCCGGTGCTGCTGACCGAGCATGGCATCTATACCCGCGAGCGCGAGGAAGAGATCATTCGCGCCGATTGGGTGGTGCCGTCGTTTAAGGACCGCTGGATCCGCTTTTTCTACCTGCTTTCGGAGGAGATCTACCGCCGCGCCTTCCGCGTGACGAGTTTGTTCCATAACGCCCGCAAGACGCAGATCGATATGGGCTGCGATGCGGACAAATGCCTGGTCATCCCCAACGGCATCCAGTTCAACCGCTTTAAGGACATTCCCTTAAAGCCCGATGACGGCTGGGTGGACATTGGCGCTGTGGTGCGCCTGGCGCCCATCAAGGACGTCAAGACCATGATCTATGCCTTCTTTGAGTTGCACGAGCGCCTGCCCAAGGTGCGCCTGCACATCATGGGCGGCGTGGACGACGAAGAGTACGGCGCCGAGTGCCACGCGCTGGTCGATACCCTGGGCGTGCGCGACCTGATCTTTACCGGTCGCGTCAACGTGGTCGAGTACATGGAAAAGCTCGACTTTACCATTTTGACGAGCATCTCCGAGGGCCAGCCGCTTAGCGTGCTGGAGTCGCTTGCAGCGCGTCGTCCCTGCGTGACGACCGAGGTGGGCTGCTGCCGTGAGCTGCTCGAAGGCGCCCCGGGCGACGACTTTGGCGTGGCGGGTTTTGTGACGCCGCCCATGTATCGCAAGGGCCTGGCCGATGCCATGGAGCGCATGTGCGTGAGCCGCGCCCGTCGCATTGAGATGGGGGAGCGCGGGCAGCGTCGCGTTGCCACGTACTTCTTGCACGAGCAGATGCTCGCCAACTATCGCGCGCTGTACGACGAGACGGCGCGTGCGTTTAACCTGTCCAGAGAGGGGGAGTAGCCGGTGGCCGGAATTGGTTTTGAGCTCAAGCGCCTGTTTAGGCGCAAAGGCCTGTTTGCCACGATGCGCGCTTACGGCTACGCCGGCATTGTGTGCACGGGTCCCATGCTGTTGGGCGTGCTGCTCCAGGTGGGTATCTTGGTGCTGTGCGGTCTGTGGGGTGTGGGCCGTGCCAACCAGGATCTGCTGGTGTGCATGGTGACCTACACACTGCTGGCCTCACTTTTGCTCACGAGCTTTTTCTCCATGCCGGTCACGCGCTTTTTGGCTGATATGTTGTTTGCCGAGCGCGAGGATGAGATACTGCCTTCGTTTTGGGGCTCTAACGCCATCATGCTCGTTGCGGGCACGGTGCTCTACGGCGTCTTTTTGCTGTTCTCGGGCGCCACGCTGCTGCAGGGGCTGCTGTGCCTGTGGCTGTTCAACATTATGATCGTCAACTGGAACGGCATGAGTTACCTCACGGCCATCAAGGATTACCGCGGCATCCTTTGCAGCTTTGCGGCCGCCATTGGCGTGGCGTGCCTGTGCGCCCTGGCCGCGCTGGCGCTGGGACTGCCGCCGGTCGAGGGCCTGTTGGCGTCAATTGCTCTGGGCTACGGCGTCATGCTCGCCTGGGACGTGGTGCTGCTGTACCGGTATTTTCCTCAGAGCGACCGCAGCCCCTGGCCCTTTTTGCAGTGGCTCGATCAGTTTATGCCGCTGGCGCTCACGGGTCTGTTAACCAATCTGGGACTCTTTGCGCACCTGGTGATTATTTGGGCTGGTCCCATTGGCGTGCGGGTCAAGGGCTTGTTTTATGGTGCGCCCTACTACGATGTGCCGGCGCTCATCGCGTTTTTGACGATCCTGGTCACGACCGTCAACTTTGTGGTCTCGGTCGAGGTCAACTTCTATCCGCGCTACCGCGACTACTACAGCCTGTTCAATGACGGCGGCGTGGTAGGCGACATTGTGGTGGCCGAGGAGGAGATGCTCTCCACGCTTAACAGCGAGCTGCGCTTTTGTGCGCTCAAGCAGCTGTTTGTGACCGCGGCGGTCATTTCGCTCGAGACCACGGTGCTGTCGGCCCTACCGTTGGGCTTTAACAACCTTATGCACGGGTATTTTCGCACGCTGTGCGTGGGCTATGGCCTGTATGCCGTGGGTAATACGGTGATGCTCATCTTGCTGTACTTTACCGACTATAAGGGGGCCGTGCTGGCTTCGGGCCTGTTTGCCGGTGTGGCCGGGCTGGCGACTGCCGTGTCGTTGCTTTTGCCGCAGCAATTTTACGGCTTTGGCTTTTTGTTGGGTGCGGCGGTGTTTTTTATCGTGGCGCTGCTGCGGCTCGATACCTATACCGCCAACTTGCCGTATCGTATCCTGAGCCAGCAGCCCATTGTGGCGACCGACAAGACGGGCTGGTTTACCGAACTTGGCCGGGTGCTCGACCGTGTTGAGCAATGCTACGAGGACAAGCGCGCGGGCGGTGAGCCGCGCAGTGCGTTTGAACGTATGGTGGTTCGCCTGTATCAAAAACATTGGGGAGGTTCTGATGATCGATAAGTTGATGTCTCGCCGCTGCCTGATCGAGGCGGCTGCCGGCGCGCTGTTGCTTTCGGGCTGTTCGTCTCAGGACGAATCCTCGACTAAAAAGGTCAAAAAGCAGGACAAGATTAAAAAGGCCGAGGCCTCCGACCAGTCCAAGCACCTGCGCGACAAGGACGAGCTCTACGAGGTCTACGATGACTCGGGTATTGTGACCATGTACTTGACGGTCTCACGCGGCAACAGCTCCGAGAACACCGACCACAGCTGGGCCGAGATCAACACGTACTCGGTGTATGACTATGCCGACATGGGCGTGACGCGCTATCAGGTTATGGGCCTGCTGCAGCCGGGTGACGAAGACGGCCCAGTGGCCGGCGAGGTTGGCTATGGCGAGGAAGCGCCCAATGCTACCGTGCAGGTGCGCGGCCAGACGTCGAGCATGAACTCGCAAAAGAATTACAAGGTGGAGCTCAAAAAGGGCAAGGGTACCTGGCGCCAACAGCGCGCGATTGCGCTCAACAAGCACATGGGCGAGGGTATGCGTTTTCGCAACAAGATGGCCTACGACCTTATCCGTGGGATTCCCCAGATGATGGGCCTACGTACGCAGTTTGTGCATCTGTGGGTGTGCGACCAGACCGAAAAGTCCAACGACACCTTTGAGGACTACGGCCTGTTTACGCAGGTGGAGCAGCTCAATAAGACGGCGCTTAAGGCGCACGGCTTGGATAAGAACGGGCATCTGTATAAGGTGAACAGCTTCGATTTCCATCGCTACGAGGACATCATTAAGCTCGCCGACGATCCCGACTACAACCAGGCCAACTTTGAGGGCATGCTCGAGATTAAGGGCGATTCGGACCACACCAAGCTCATCGAGATGCTCGATGCGCTCAACGACGAATCACAAAAGATCGATGATGTGCTCGATACCTACTTTGATACCGAGAATCTGGTCTATTGGCTGGCGTTTCAGATCCTGACGGGCAACTGCGATACGCAGAACCGTAACTGCTATCTGTACAGCCCTCTCAACTCAAATACCTGGTACTTTTTAGATTGGGATAACGACGGCATGCTGCGTAAGTTGGAGCTTTCTCTTACCGGGTTTTCGGACTACGCGAGCTGGGAGCGCGGCGCGAGTAACTACTGGGGCAACGTGCTGTTCAATCGTGCGCTGCGCAGCAAATCGTTCCGCAGCGAGCTCGACCGCGCCGTCAAGGACCTGCGTTCGTATATGACCGAGGCACGCCTGAGCAAGATGATCAAGCACTACCGCGAGGTTACTGAATCGCTGGTCTTTGCTTCGCCCGATATCGACCATCTGCCTGTCACCAAGGACCAATACGAGCAGATCGCCGCGGCGATTCCCTCCGAGATCGAGGAGAACTACAAGAGCTTTCGCGAGAGTTTTAAAAAGCCCATGCCGTTCTACATCGGCGTGCCGCAGATCGATAACGGTAAGCTGCGTATTAACTGGGATGCGTCCTACGACTTTGAGGCGCGCGACATTCGCTACACCGTGGAGCTTGCGCGTGACTATGCAATAAGCGACGTGGTCTTTAAGGCCGAGGACGTGCTGCTTCCCGAGGTGACCTGCGATGCGCCCGATGCCGGCCAGTATTTTGTGCGCGTGCGTGCCACCAACTCCGACGGCTTTACGCAAGATGCGTTTGACTACTATGTGACCGACGACGGCAAGCACTACGGCATGAAGTGTTTTTACGTGCAAGGCGGCGGTAAGGTCGTGGAGGACACGTATGAGGAGGGCTAGCGCGCTGCTTGAGCGCTTGGCGGCTCCGCCTGTGCGTACCACGCAGGAGCGTTACCGCCACGAGCTCAAATATCTCATTAACGAGGGCGAGCACTCCGCGCTTGCCTGTCGCATGGCGCCGGTGTTTAAACTGGACAAGCATGCGCGGGCGGGTGGTTACACCATTCGCAGCCTGTATTTTGACGACTACTGCAACTCGGCCTACGAGGAAAAAGACGCCGGTATTCTCATGCGCAAAAAGTATCGCGTGCGCATCTATAACGGCAGCGACAAGGTGATTAAGCTCGAGCGCAAAAAGAAGTTCGGCAGCTGGATCTATAAGGAGGACGCGCCGCTTACGCGCGGCGAGTTTGAGCAGATCCTGGCTGGCGACTACGACTTTTTGCTGAGGAGCCCCTATCCGCTCTGCCGAGAGTTCTACATCGAGTGCATCTGCAACATGATGCGCCCGCGGACTATTGTGGACTACGAGCGCGAGCCGTGGGTGATGGACGAGGGCACCGTGCGCATTACGTTTGACATGAACGTGCGTGCCGCGGTGGGAAGCTTCGATATCTTTGACGCGACGCTGCCCGCGCTGCCGGTCCTGGAGCCCGGCAAGCTGGTGATGGAGGTCAAGTTTACGGAGTTTTGCCCGCAACTGGTGCGTGATATGGTGCCGCCGGGAGCGGCCGAGCTTACGGCGGTCTCCAAGTACTGCCTGTGTTACGAAAAGACCGCCTACCTTCGCGGATTTAACTACTGGGAATCGGATTTTGAGAACCGAGGGGATATTTAGACCATGAGCACCAGGGACTTTTTTAAGAACTCCGTTTTGGAGGCGTTTGGCCAGGTCGACCCTGCCAAGATTGGCCTTTCGCTGCTCGTGGCGCTCGCCATGGGCATCCTGATCTATTACGTGTACAAGCGCTTTTTTACCGGCGTGGTGTATTCGCGCAGCTTTGCCGTGACGCTCGTGGGCATGTGCGTGCTCACCTGCATGGTCACGCTCGCGATCTCGACGAACGTGGTCATCTCGCTCGGTATGGTTGGTGCTCTGTCTATTGTCCGCTATCGTACGGCGGTCAAGGACCCGCTCGACCTGCTGTATCTGTTTTGGGCTATTACCACGGGCATTACGGCCGGCGCCGGCATGTATGCGCTCGTGGGGCTCACGGCGGTGGTGATCGTGGTGATGATCGCCGGCTTTGCGAGCCACCAGGACAAGGCGCGCGTTTACATGATGGTCATCCACTACACGGGTCAGACCACTGGCGACGATATCGTGCGTGCATTTGGGCGCACCAAGTTTACCGTCAAGTCCAAGACGATGCGCGGCGACAAAGTCGAGATGGCCGTCGAGCTTTTCTCGGACGGTGTTGACATGCCCTATGCGGATGCCATTCGCGCGCTCGACGGCGTTGAAGATCTGACGTTGATCCAATATAACGGCGAATATCACGGCTAACTATGGTCCGGCGTTTTAACAAACGCCGGACCGCTCGACGCTGCGCGGGCATCTGCCGGGCGATCTGCCGCTCAAACCGTCGCTCGCGTACATAAAGTTCGCTTCGCTCCTCTTTCGCGGCACCTCGCCACGGCAGCTGCCCGCTCGCTGACGTTTGCTCGACCTGGATGAGCGAGTTGATTCATTGAGCGCGTTCGCGGGTATTATGGTGAAAGCGATTTCAATGACAGGGGTGCTCGTGGTTAAGATGAAAGATGTGGCCGAGTTGGCCGGCGTTTCGAGCGCCGCCGTCTCGCGCTACCTCAACGGTGGGTATATCTCGGCGGATAAGGCCGAGCGCATTAAGCAGGCGATTGAGCTGACCGGATACGTGCGATCCAGCCAGGCTCGCGCGCTGCGCACCGGTTCCACCAAGCTCATCGGCGTCATCGTGCCTAAGATCAACTCGGAATCCGTGAGCCGCATTACCGCCGGTATTGGCCAGGTGCTCGGTCGCCGTGGCTACCAGATGCTGCTTGCCAACACCGACAATGCGCCCGATCGCGAGCTCGAATACCTCGATTTATTCCAAAACCATCCGGTTGATGGCATTGTGCTGGTGGCGACCATGATCACCGACGAGCACCGTCGGGCGATTGACTCGTGCCGCGTGCCCATTGTGCTGATCGGTCAGCATGTCGAGGGCGCGGCGTGCGTCTATCATGACGATTACGAGGCTGCCTTTGAGCTGGGCCGTGCGCTTGCGGGTCGCGTGGACGGCAAGATCGCCTACATTGGAGTTTCCGAAGAGGACCGCGCGGCCGGTTTCGACCGTCGTCGCGGTTTTGAGGCCGGCTTGCGCGCCGCGGGCGCGGTGCTTGATCCGAGCCTGATTCGCCAGGGGTCATTTACGCTCGACTCGGGCTATCGCGCTGCGCGCGAACTGCTCTCCGTCGATCCCGATGTTTCGTTTATCGCGTGCGCGACTGACACTATGGCGGCCGGCGCCCTGCGCGCTTTTGACGAGCTGCGCGGCGTGGGCGAGGGCGTGCGTCGCGTGAGCGGTTTTGGCGACAACGCGTTTTTGCGCGCACTGACGGGCGGCATTCCCACCGTGCATTATGGCTACCTGACCAGTGGCGTCGAGGCGACCAATATGCTGCTCGACGCGCTCGATGGCGAGGAGGGGGAGAGCGGCCTGCGGACGCTCAAACTTGGGCATCAGCTCATGAATGTCTAGTCCTTGGACGCGTCTGCCTGCCTTTGAATCCCCAGTTTTTGTCTCAAAACTACCATTCGCCGGCTTTTTCCTACCGTTCACCCTACTGTGAAAACGATTACAGACATATGAAACTGAAAACGATTACAGTGTAAGTGTCAAAGATGGCCGGGTGCAGATGCGCCCGTTGGAGGAAAGGGAAGTCATGGACTACCGCAAATCAGCCCAAGAGGTGCTCGACAACATCGGTGGCGCCGGCAACGTTGTTTCGGCCGCACACTGCGCCACGCGTCTGCGCCTGGTGATTGCCGATAACGCCAAGGTCGACAAGGAGGCCCTCGAGAATATCGACGGCGCCAAGGGCGTCTTTGAGGCCCAGGGCCAGCTTCAGATTATTTTTGGTACCGGCACCGTCAACAAGGTCTACGAGGAGTTCATCGCGCTCAGTGGCGTCGAGGCTGCCACCAAGGCCGAGGTCAAGGAGGCCGCGGCGCAGCAGCAGAACATCTTTATGCGTGCCATTAAGGTGCTCGGCGACGTCTTTGTCCCCATCATCCCCGCCATCGTGGCTTCGGGCCTGCTGCTGGGCATTATGAGTGCCCTCAACTTTATGGCCTCCAACGGCTTTATCGCGCTCGACACCAATAACTTTATCTACAAGATTGCCGACCTGGTCTCGGGAACGTCCTTTGGCATCCTGCAGATCCTGATCGGTTACTCCGCCGCTAAGGCCTTTGGCGCCAACCCGTATCTGGGTGCCGTCGTCGGCGGTGCGTTTATCAACTCCTCGCTGCAGAGCGCCTATACGGTTGCCTCCGAGGGCGTGCAGACCATGGTCACTGTCATTCCCGGCGTGTACAGCTTTGAGTGGGTCGGTTATCAGGGCCATGTGATCCCGATCGTCATCGCCTGCGCCATTCTGGCCTTCCTCGAGAAGCGCCTGCACAAGATCGTTCCCGAGATGTTCGACCTCTTTGTGACTCCGCTCGTCTCGGTGTTCGTGACCGTGCTCGTGACGCTCGTTGCCGTCGGCCCCATCTTTGTCTGGGCCGAGAACGCCATCCTCGGTCTGATCCAGGCCCTGCTGACCCTGCCCTTCGGCATCGGTTCCTTTATCGTCGGCCTGTTCTATGCCCCCACGGTCGTTACCGGTATCCACCAGATGTACACCGCCATCGACCTGGGTCAGCTTGCCCAGTACGGTGTGACCTATTGGCTGCCCATCGCCAGTGCCGCCAACATCGCCCAGGGTGGCGCCGCGCTCGCCGTTGCCTTTAAGACCCGCGATGCCAAGATCAAGGGCCTGGCGCTTCCTTCGGCCCTGTCCGCCTTCATGGGTATTACCGAGCCTGCCATCTTTGGTGTGAACCTGCGCTTCTTTAAGCCCTTCATCGCCGGCTGCATCGGCGGCGGTTGCGGTGCCCTGGTCTGCGCACTCACCTCGCTTGCTGCTTCCGGCACCGGCGTTACCGGCATCTTCGGTATCCTGCTGTGCCTGGCCCAGCCCGTGCAGTACGCGATCATGTTTGCGGTCGCCGCGCTGGTTTCCTTTGCCGTCTCGTTTGTCCTGTACAAGGACGAGCCCAAGGCTTCCGAGCAGGCCTAAGAGCTTTTGATTGAGGGGCGCCCGCGGGTTGTATGCTCGCGGGCGTTTCCCGTATCTGGTGTCGATTTCTGGCGCCTTGTTACTTTCGATCCGTTAGGACTTTGATATGTCTAATGCACTTGGCCGCGACTTTGCAAAGCTGGTTGCCGCTGTTGACACCGCCGCCTCTGAGTGCGGTCATGGCGCATATGGCCAGCACTTCCATATTATGCCGCCGGCGGGCTGGCTCAACGACCCCAATGGTCTTTGCCAAGCGGGCGGCGTGTTCCATGCCTATTTTCAGTATGCGCCGTTTGATGTCGAGGGTGGCGTCAAGATGTGGGGCCATGCCACAAGCCGCGATCTTATTACGTGGGACTACGTTGGCGCCCCGCTGCTGCCCGACGAGCCGTTCGATTGCCATGGCGTGTATTCGGGCTCCGCGCTTGCCGAGGACGGCCGCATTCGCGTACTGTACACAGGCAACGTTAAACTCTCCGATGCAGACGGCACGTACGACTACGTCAATACCGGCCGCCGCGCCGATACTGTTTATGTCGAGAGCGTTGATGGCCTTGCCGGTCGGGAGTTCAGCCAAAAGCGCGTGGTGCTGGCGTCCGAGGATTATCCCGAGGATTTGACCTGCCACGTGCGTGACCCCAAGGTGTGGCGCGATGATGATGGGCGTTACCACATGGTGCTGGGCGCGCGTCGTCGCGTGGACGGTCCGCATGTCGATAGTCGATTTTGCGCCATGCACGGCGAGGGTGCCGGGCGCGATGTGGGTGAGATCCTGGTGTATGGCTCGGCCGATATGCTGAGTTGGGAGCTCGAGAGCCGTGTGTCTACGCCCGAGCGCTTTGGCTTTATGTGGGAGTGCCCGGGATACCTTGAGCTCGAGGCGGATGGCGGTGTACCGGCAAGGTTTCTGTCTTTCTCTCCCCAGGGGCTCGAGGGCGGTCGTTGGAACCGCGGCAACGTATACGCTGCTGGCTACATGCCTGTAACGGGCGACATCACCGGTGGTGACGGTGCCTATGAACTGGGCGAGTTCCGCCTGTGGGACGCTGGTTTTGACTTCTATGCTCCGCAGGAGTTCACGGCCGAGGATGGTCGTCACATTCTGATCGGCTGGATGGGCATGCCCGATGAGCCGACCTATGGCAATGCGCCCACCGTGGCGTGCGGCTGGCAGCACTGCATGACGGTGCCGCGCGAGCTTACGGCCGGTGACCGCGGCGTGGTGCTGCAGCAGCCGGCGCGCGAGATCGAGCACCATTATGCCTCGGTGCGCGTGGGGGAGGGCTCGCTGGAGGTTGCCGGCGATACCTGCTTTGACGTTGTTGTCGACGGTGTTGACGGCGCGTTTGCCGCGACCGTTGATGGCGATCTGAAACTGGCGTTTATGCCCGCCGAGGGCGAGCTGCCCGCGCGCTTTGAGATGCGATTTACCGATGAGGGTCGCGCTTCTGCCGGTTGCGGTCGTACCGTGCGCTGGGAGCCCGTCGACGAGGTTCGTAACGTGCGCATTGTTGGCGATGTCTCGTCTGTCGAGGTGTTTGTGAACGATGGCGCGCTCGTGTTTTCGACGCGCATCTATCCTGAGACCTACGGCGTGTCCGTTGACGCTCCGGGTGCGAACGTAAACTACCATACGCTCAGCATCTAGGCGAGTCGTCGCATATCGGCGCTATACTGCAGCCGTTGCCCACGATGCGGGGAACACCCGCATCGTGGGTTTTGTTTTGAAGGGGCGGTGCCGTATGGGCGTACAGAAGATTGAAGAGGCTTGGACTTTGAGGGCCAGCGCACGTGAGGCGCGTCTTGTTGCGGCCCCGCATGTGCCGGCGGCTCTGTCGCTGCTGGGTATCGTGCGTCCCGGTGACCGCCTGGTGGTCTTTGCGGATGACTTTGCTGAAGCGTTTGCGCGCGGCTTTGATGGCTGCGATGTTGTGCTGGTGGGCTCACCGTCCGTCGATGCGTTTGCTGCCGCGTCCGAGGGCTTCGATGCTTCGTTTGATGCCGAGGGGCCGCACCTGTGGTGGTTTGTGAACTCAATCGGTGGGTTTGGCCTGCGTGTGCCCGACCTTCGCGCTTTGGGCCGCACGGCTCGCGAGACGCATGCGCTGCTCGTGGTGGATAATGCTGTGGCTGGTGTCTTTGGGTGCGATCCGTTGCGCTTGGGTGCTGTGCTGTCGCTCGAGGCACTCGACCGCGTATGTGCTGGTAAGGCACCGCGCAAGCTCGTTGCCGCTTCGGTGGCGCGCTCGCAGCTCAAGCGCCATCGTGTGGATGCCGCTGCCGAGTGCGCGCACGTATTGTTTGCAGGCTGCGGTGCGTCGGCGCTCGACCTTTCTGCCGAGGAGACCGACGTGCTGGAGCGTGGGCTTTCCTCGCTTAACGTCCGCATGCAGGCGCATTTCGACCGCGCCCGTGCGCTGGCCGAGTATCTGGCCGCCAACGAGATGGTGCGCAACGTTCGCTATCCCGGGCTGAGTTCGCATCCCGACCATGCGGCTGCAACGGGAATCCTCGAGCACGGCTTTGGTCCGGCAGTTGAGTTTGACCTTATCGAGCGCAGTGCGGGTGATTTCTTCGATGCTTTGCCGGGGGAGTTTCGTACATCGCCCGCCGGCGGCGCAACGACGCGCCTCTCGGCCACACGCGGCAAGCAGGGGAGCACCATCCGCCTCTTCGCCGGCACCGACGACCCCTTGATCGTGGCCGCCACCCTAGACAATGCCCTCCGTAAATTAGCTACTCTTTGATGCTGGCGATGAGGGCGTCGGCTTTGGTGGCAATGACGTTGTTGATGTCGGCCTGCAGCTCTTCGTAGACCGCTATGGCTCGCTCTCCGGCGGGGGTGAGGGTGGATCCGCGGGCGCCGTCGCGCTCGATGAGCTTGCAGCCCAGCTGGCCTTCGGCCTCGTTTACAATGCGCCAGGCCTTGGAATACGCCATGCCCATGCTCTTGGCGGCGCGGTTGAGCGAGTGCTCGCGGGCGATACCCTGCAGCAGCAAGACACAGCCGTGTCCAAACACGCCCGGCAGATCTTTGTCGAACGCTTGAATGACCAACTTTGCCGTCGTCTTGTACTCCATGTGCTCCACGTCTTCCCGCTAAAGTGTTTGCTGGGCAAACGCAAAGCCTGCGTCAAACCCTCGTGTGCTCTTCTTAAATCATGCATTGTAGCAGTCAAAGTGCGTTAAGATACTTCCCCAGTATTGGGCGCCCAAGGTTGGGCTGGGTCCTACGA
>DBEZQF010000092.1:0-3199 GCA_048254795.1 Collinsella sp.
GCCATGAGGGCGTCCATGTCGCAGTCCGGGTCGCACATCTCCTCGCCGATCTTATTGAAGCGATCGACCTTGGCGATCATATCGCCAAACGCCATGCGCACGTTCTCGATAACGGTCTTGTCGTCGTCGAGCGGCGGCTCCTGCTGCAGGATGCCCACGGTGTAGCCGGGGGTGAGCCTGGCATCGCCGTTGGAGACCTCCTCGATGCCGGCCATAATCTTGAGCAGGGTCGACTTGCCCATGCCGTTGGGGCCCACGACGCCGATCTTGGCACCGGGGTAGAAGCTCAGGGTCACGTCGTCAAGGATTACCTTGTCGCCATGGGCCTTACGAGCCTGATACATCTGGTAGATAAACTCCGCCATTTGCCTGTTTTATCCTTTCTACCTGCTGTTTCCCTATTCTTGTTTCGCCTAAGTGGAAACGAAATGGAAAAACCAGCTCTGAAACGTAACGAAAAAGGGGCATGGTTGCCCATACCCCCTAATACTACCTGGGAAAAGTTCCCCCGGAACATACTATGAACTGCGTACGCTAGTTTTCCGCAACCTTAGCGAGCGGCTCGCTGCGATTTGCGCCACAGCAGATACGAGTAGACGTAGACGGCTCCAACCGAACCAAACGCCAGAACCGCAATCACCGCGGCGACGACTTCACTCGAAAGCACGCTGCCTGCCACGCCCATCACAATCAGGCCAAAGCCCAGCACCATAAAGCAGGCACCGCCAAAGCGCTGCGTACGGCGCCAGTTCTCGGGATTGGCAAGCGCCCAAGGCGTCTTGATACCGAGCGTATAGTTCTGCTTCACACGCGGCAAGTAGTTGCCTACGCCGATGAACAGCAAACCGACAACACCGGAAATCAGCACGTTGACCGAACCGACCGCCGGCACCACGCCCCAGACCGTAAGCTCTCCCAGCCAGCTTATGGCGCACATGGACAATGTGAAGGCGATTACGAAGCCCTGATAGAACTTGCCCGAGGTTCGATATGCCTCACCTTTGGGATCGATGCGCGGCACCACGCAGAACATTGCGAGAAGCACCAGAGGCAGCACGCCGAGCGCGGAGGCCATCCAGCTGGGACCCCAACCGTCGACGGCGCCGTTCGCGCCCCAGTGCGTGGGAATCTGCCCAGGCAAGCTCGGCATCACCATGAGATGCGCTGCGACATTGGCGACGCACAGAGCGACCAGCGCAATCCACACGCGCGACGATACCCCCGTGGGGTGAATGCCCTTGTTTTCGTTATTCATCCTTATCACCTTCCGTGTTTGTAAAGCCCATAAACCAACCGATCAAGTCCTGCATGACGGTAGTGTTTAAGCTGTATACGATGTTTTGACCATGACGTTCGTCGGTTACCAACCCGGCGTTTTTGAGCGTCGCCAAGTGATGGCTCAGCGACGGCTTACTGATATCGAAATGCTCGGCAAGCTCCCCCGCCGTGCAATTGCCCTCGCGCAGCAACTCCAAAATGCGCCGTCGCGTTGGATCGGCAAGCGCCTTAAAACCCTCTCCCGGCATAAGACCCCCTTTCATCATCTCTCATGACGCGCACACTATACTCGATATTTAGATGTTTGTCTAACTATCTAATACAGGAACATCTATAGAACATTCGTTCGTATTTAGCTACAATGGAAGTTGAAGCAGATGGGCCAGCTCCCTCTACCCGAGAAGGAGATGGACTATGAGTATTGACGATGTCCTGACGTTGTTATTGCTTGTAATCGCGGCTGTGGAGCTCGGCATCCACATTGGAGGTCGAATGAAATAGCCGCCCCCGCGTAATGCGAAGACGGCCACTTCTCACGCTACAAACGTGTTTGGGAGTTGGCCAACCCGCGGCAACGGGTGCCATCTGCTTCATCTTATGCGAATCACTGCCTCATTTCAACAAGCCCCTAGGGCTCAAATGGAATCGCGATAATACCTATAATGACGATAGCTAAAACACGATTCGCTTCCCCATCGGAGGATGTCTATGACCGAAACCACAGCCGCAACCCCCAACGAGACACGCGACACCAAGCTCGAGATCATCATGGGCCGCGAGGCACTCGACAAACTCGCCGCCGCCACGGTGCTGGTGCTCGGCTGCGGAGGTGTGGGCTCCAATTGCTGCGAGGCACTTGTCCGCGGCGGCATTGGTCATTTCGTCATTCTGGATAAGGACATCATCGCGCCCAGCAATATCAATCGCCAGGCCATCGCCTTTCAAAGCACCATCGGCAAGCGCAAGGTCGATGTTATGGAAGCCATGATCCACGACATCAATCCAGCCGCTACCGTCATCAAGCGCACCGAATACCTGTTGAGCGACAATATCGACGAATTTTTCGCGCGCGTTTTGGAGCAGACGGACGGCAAGCTCGACTACGTCGTCGACGCCATCGACACCATCTCGGCCAAGCTCACCATTGCCAAATATGCTCAGGACCACGACATTCGTTTGGTTAGCTCCATGGGCGGGGCCAACAAGCTCCATCCCGAGTGCCTCCGCTTTGCCGACATTTTCGATACGGTACGTGACCCCATGAGCCGCATCATGCGCAAAGAATGCAAGAAGCGCGGAATCAAGAGTCTACATGTACTGTTTAGCTGCGAGGAATCGGTTAAGACACAGCCCCGCGACCCTTCCAATATCCACGAGCGCACCGAGCTCGGAACCGCCAGCTTTATGCCGCCCATCATGGGCCAGATGATTGCCGGCGAGGTTATCCGCCAGATCAGTGGCCGCGGCACCGAGCGCGTGCGCGCCGATGGCCAGCGCTTGGACTAGCGGAGCGCGCCGAGATGGAGCCCCGGTTATTTGATGCACACTGCCATCTTGATTTAATGGCTCACCCGGACGCCGTTGCCGATGAGGCAACGGCGCTGGGCTTGGGTCTATTTGATTGCGGCGTCGATCCACGCGACTTTTCGGCCGCAAACGAGCGCGCTCGTCGCCACCCGGGCATCATCGCCGGCGTTGGGCTTCACCCCTGGTGGCTCGCCGATGGCCACTGCGGTTTTGCCGAAGTCAATCTGCTTTGCGAAGTTGCTGCCCAAGAACGCTACATCGGCGAAGTCGGACTCGACTTTTCCGCGCGCTTTGCTGGAAGTGAGCCGCTACAAATACAGGCACTTAACCGGCTCTGCGATGCGCTCGTGCAGCATCCTCTTACCGGGCGCGTGATATCAATTCACGCCGTTCG
>DBEZQF010000093.1:0-8053 GCA_048254795.1 Collinsella sp.
CCTGGGAAAGCCGTTTCCTTGGTTGGTTAAAAGGTTTGTTAAGGAGTTATATGTCGGAAAATATTGAGCAGCCGTTGCCGTCCACGTTTGAGGAGTTCAACGAGCAACGCAAGGCGGCGTTTATTCGCGTCAAGGATTATAAGCAGGCGGGTAATCGCCTGGTCGGCTTTTTGTGCAGCTATACGCCGCTCGAGATTATCGATGCCGCGGGCGCTGCGAGCGTGGCGCTGTGCGGTACATCCGATGAGGTGACCCCCGAGGCCGAGAAGGTGCTGCCGGCAAACCTCTGCCCGCTCATCAAGTCGACCTACGGTTTTGTTTACTCGCAAAAGTGCCCGTTTACGTACTTTAGCGACATGATCATCGGTGAGACCACCTGCGACGGCAAGAAGAAGATGTACGAGCTACTCAACGAGCTCAAGCGCACGCACATTCTGCATCTTCCGCAGGGTCGCGATCGCGCCTATGAACGTGAAGGCTGGTACGAGGAGTGCCGTCTGCTCAAGGAGGAGCTCGAGAACTTCTACGGTATTACGATCACCGATGACGACCTTCGTGCTGCCGTTCGTCGCCGCAACCGCTTGCGTGCGGCCCAGCTCGAGATGTTTGCGCTGCAGGCCAACCAGCCGGCGGCCATGAGCGGCGTCGATCTGATGAGCACCATGTTTGCCGGTACGTTCAGCTTTGATATCGAGGCCTATACGCAGCAGCTGGAGCAAAAGGTTGCCAAGCTGCGCGAGACCTACGACGCGGGCGAGCGCCCGGTCGCGGCAGACGCCAAGCGCATTCTGATCACCGGCTGCCCGGTGGGCGGCGTGATCAACAAGATCGGTCGCACCATCGAGTCCAACGGCGGCGTGGTCGTGTGCATGGACGACTGCTCGGGCGAGCGCACGGCGGCCATGATGATCGATCCGGAGGCTCCCGACATCCTGCGCTCCATCGCCGACCGCTACCTGGACATCAACTGCTCGGTCATGACGCCCAACGACGGTCGTATGGACAACACGCTGGCTATGTGCGAGAAGTATCATGTCGATGGCGTGGTAGAGAGCGTGCTACAGGCTTGCCACACCTTCAACGTTGAGAGCGCGCGCATGCAGGAGGCCGTCGAGGGTGCGGGTATTCCGTATATGAAGATCGAGACCGACTACAGCAACGGCGACATGGGCCAGATCGAGACGCGCATCGCCGCCTTTATCGAGACCCTGTAGCTTCCTCAGGCACCGGATCTTGCTCCTCAAACCGTCGCTTGCGTACCCAAAGTACGCCGCGCTCCTCTTTCGGGGCAATCTCCGGCACCTGAGAAACCTAGAGCTAAGGCGCCTGAACGCGCCACTGTCTATGATGTTTAGATTGGGAGAGAGCCATGATAGGGATCGGGATCGATATCGGGTCTACGGCGGCTAAGGCTGCTGTGGTCGATGGAGAGGGTTCGGTGGCGTGGACGTGCGTGCAGCCAACCGGGTTCTCCTCGGTCGATGCTTCCGAGCGGCTGCGCAAGGCACTGGCAGCGGCGGGTTATGACGCGGCTGCCGACGACGCGCGCGTGGTCGCGACCGGCTACGGTCGTGTCGCCGTGCCCTATGCACACAAGGTCGTGACCGAGATCTCCTGCCACGGCACCGGTGCCGTGTGCCTGTTTGGCGACCACGGCACCGTGATCGACGTGGGCGGCCAGGACACCAAGGTCATTCAGCTTAAAGGCGGCCGCGTGTCCAAGTTTGCCATGAACGACAAGTGTGCCGCCGGCACGGGGCGCTTTTTGGAGATCATGGCCGACCGCCTGGGCATTTCCCAGCAGCAGATGGCCGACCTGGCGCGTTCCGGCGAGCCCACCAAGATCAGCAGCATGTGCACCGTGTTTGCCGAAAGCGAGGTCATCAGCCTGATCGGTCGCGGTGAGCCGCGCGAGAACATTGCGCGTGGCGTGATCGACAGCGTGGTCTCGCGCGTGGCGACCATGGCCGGGCAGGCCGCGGGCGCCCCGTACTACCTGACCGGTGGCCTGTGCGAGAACGCCTTCGTGGTGGAGCGGTTGGGCGAGCTACTGGGGTCGCCGGTGACCACCTCGCCCCAGGCCCGCTTTGCCGGAGCGATCGGCGCAGCGATTCGCGCCGCCGCCTTGGCCTAGGGGTGTACCGCGACATGCGCATCCTCAATATCTCGGCACAAAAACCAGATAGCACCGGCAGCGGCACCTACCTTGCCGCGCTCGTGCGCGAACAGATCGAGACGGGGCATCGCGCCGCCGTGCTTTGCGGCGCGGCACCGGGTGATACCCAAGGCGAGCTGGACCGGCGTGCTGCCGTGTTTGCCGTACCGTTCGAGTCGCCCGAGCTGCCGTTTCCCATCTGCGGTATGTCCGATGTCATGCCCTATCCCTCTACACGCTATCGTGACCTGACGTCTACGATGCTCAAGGCATTTGAGCGGGCGTTTGCTGCTGCGATCGATCGGGCGGTGGCTGAGTTTCGGCCCGATCTGGTGCTCTGCCATCACCTGTATCTGGTGACCGCATTGGCGCGCGAGTGCGTCCGGGGCGTGCCGGTTGTTGCTGTGTGCCATTCGACCGACCTGCGCCAGCTGCGTTCGCATGCGCTCGAGCGCGATCGCATCGTAAGTGCGGTTCGTCGGCTCGATGCCGTCTTTGCGCTCCATGCTGAGCAGGCTGAGCAGATTGGCCTGGTGTGCGGCGTCGATGCCGATCGCATCCACGTGATTGGGACGGGCTACGACCATCGCGTCTTCTGCCGCGACGCAAGCGTGGCGAGGCAGCCGGGATCGCTTGCGTACGTGGGCAAGATTTGCTTTAAAAAGGGCGTCGAGTCGCTGGTTCGAGCTGCGTCATTGCCGATTGACGATGGCGTCCGCCCATCTGGCTTGGTGCTTGTGGGCGGCCGCGGGGACGATGCCGAGTACGCGCGTATCGAGCGCTTGGCCGCGGCCTCGGATGTGCCGGTGACGCTGGCGGGGCGCCTGAATAGCGATGAACTCGTGCGTGCCTACCGCAGTTCCGACGTCTTTGTGCTGCCTTCGTTTTACGAAGGTCTGCCGCTCGTGACGATCGAGGCCCTCGCGTGCGGCTGCAAAGTTGTGGCGACCGATTTGCCCGGCGTTCGTCCCTGGATGGAGGCGATGCTTCCCGGTGCTCCCGTGACGTGGGTGGCGTCGCCGCGTATGACGGATGTCGACACGCCCGTGGCGGCCGACCTTCCGTTGTTTGAGCGCGCACTGGCAGATGCTATCGCGCAGGCGCTTGCCGCGCTGCCTTCGACGTTCGAGCCGTCGGCGGTCTCTTGGGAAGCGTGCCTGGCGCGTATACTTAGAGTCGTTGATTTGTTGGAAGGGGGTTCGTATGGCTAAGGACACCGTGAGGCTCACGTCTATGACGGCTGCGAGTGGTTGAGCCGCTAAGTTGGCTCCTGGAGCCCTCGCCCAGGTCCTGGGCGACTTACCTAATGTGCATAACGACAACCTGCTCGTGGGGTTCGATACCTCCGACGATGCGAGCGTCTTTCGCGTGGACGATAATTTGGGCCTCGTGCAGTCCATCGACTTCTTCCCACCGATGGTCGACGACCCGTTTCTGTTTGGCCAGATCGCCGCAGCCAACTCGCTGTCGGACATTTACGCCATGGGCGGGCGTCCGAGCCATGCCATGAACCTGCTTTGCATACCCAGTTGCCTGGGCATTGAGGTTGCCGGGCAGATTCTGGCGGGCGGCGCCGATAAGTGCGTCGAGGCGGGTTGCTCCATCGCGGGCGGTCACACCATCAACGACGACGAGCCCAAGTACGGCCTGTCCGTGAGCGGGTTTGTCGCGCTTGACCGTATGCTCGCCAACAGCGGCGCGCGCGTGGGCGATGCGTTGCTGCTGACCAAGGCGATCGGTTCGGGCATCATCACCACGGCCATTAAGGGCGAGCTCATCGAGCAGGACGAGGCCGCAGCCATGTTTGACTCGATGCGCACCCTCAACGAGGCCCCGATTCGTCTGGCCGAGGGACTCGAGCTTCACGGCTGTACCGACATCACGGGCTTTGGCCTGATCGGGCACGCGTGCGAGATGGCTGAGGGCTCGGGCGTGCAGGTTGAGCTTGCGTCGGGGTTGGTGCCGCTCTTTGACCAGGTGCTCGACATGGCGCGTCTGGGCATTATCCCCGCGGGCTCCTACCGCAACCAGGACTTCTTTGGCCCGCGCGTGACGGCTGACGATGACCTGGAGCCGGGCATGTTGGATGCGCTGTACGATCCGCAGACTTCGGGTGGTTTGCTTATTGCGGCGCCCGCGAAGGATGTGGATGAGCTTGCGCGTCGCCTGGATGCGGAGGGGCGCATCGCAGCCGTCGTCGGGCGCGTGTGCGAGGCGGAGCTGGGCGGTCCTGCCGTCCGCGTTGTTCGCTAGCCCGCACGTTTATGTAACTGTTTGCCGTTCTCTAGAACGGTTCTTTCGAAAGGAATTTGCTATGTCTACCAAAATTGAAGTCAATGCCATGGGCGATGCCTGCCCGCTGCCCGTCGTCAAGACGCTTAAGGCGCTCAAACAGCTCGATGGCGAGGGTGCCGTGGTGACCTCGGTCGACAACGAGACCGCCGTCAAGAACATCTCCAAGATGGCGCAGGAGAAGGGCTGCACGGCTTCGGTCGAGAAGGTTTCTGACGCCGAGTGGCACGTGACCGTGGCGACCTCTGGCGCCGTGGCTGTTGTGGACCCCGAGCAGGACGGTGCCGCTTTTTGTGACGCAAGCGCCGGCAAGGGCAAGCTCGTCATTTCCGTCTACACCGACTGCATGGGCCGTGGCGACGACGAGCTGGGCCACAAACTCATGAAGGCCTTCATCTTTGCCGTGACGCAGCAGGAGGAACTGCCCGCGACCATGCTGTTCTACAACGGCGGCGCCAAGCTCACCGTCGAGGGCTCGCCAGTGCTCGACGACCTGAAGGGCCTGGCCGAGCAGGGTGTCGAGATTCTCACCTGCGGTACCTGCCTCGACCACTATGGCATTAAAGACCAGCTCGCGGTGGGCGAGGTCACCAACATGTACGTGATCGTGGAGAAGATGGAGCAGGCTGTGCGCGTCGTGCGCCCGTAGCGTATTGGTTGGAGTTGCCATGAGGGAGAAGCGCCCGGCGCTTGTCATCACGTTTCCCACCACGGCGGCCGCCATGGGGTGCGAGTCCCTGTGCATCGAGCGCGGCCTTCCCGGGCGAACGATTCCAGTGCCCGGGGAGGTCGCTGCTGGCTGCGGTTTGGCGTGGAAGGCGTTGCCTGCCGATGAGGAGCTGCTGCGCGGCGAACTCGCCGCGGCGGGCGTTCCCACCGAGGGCTTTACCGTGATCGATATGTGGGAGGTCGTGCGATGATCTACCTGGATAACGCGGCGACGACCATGCACAAGCCGCAGACGGTCATCGATGCCGTGACGCAGGCGATGTGCTCGCTCGGCAATGCCGGGCGCGGCGCCACGTCGGGCGCCCTCGATGCCGCTCGTACGATTCACGGTTGCCGTGCCAAGCTCGCGTGCCTGTTGGGTTGCCCGAGGGCGGACCATGTGTGCTTTACGCCCAACTCTACGGCGGCGCTCAACACCGCCATCTGTGGCGTGGTGCGCCCCGGCGACCGCGTGGTCACGACGGTGCTCGAGCATAACTCCGTGCTGCGTCCGCTCAACCGCTTGGCAGCGGAGCGGGGCGTGACGGTTGAGCATGCGAGTTGCGATGCGAGCGGCGTGCTCGACTACGACGAACTCGAGCGGCTTGTCACGCCGGGTACGCGTGCCGTGGTGGTGACGCATGCCTCCAACGTGACCGGCAACGCGGTCGACATTGCGCGCGTAGCGGCCATGGCCCATGCGGCCGGTGCGCTGGTGATCGTCGATGCCTCGCAGTCTGCCGGCGCGATGCATATCGATATGCAGGCCATGGGGCTCGACATTGTGTGCTTTACCGGCCACAAGGGACTCATGGGTCCACAGGGCACCGGTGGTCTGGCCGTGGCGGAGGGCATTGACGTGGCTCCGTGGGCCATGGGCGGCACCGGCGTGCACAGCTTCGATGCGCTGCAGCCGCTCGAGTGGCCTACGCGCCTTGAGGCGGGCACGCTCAACGGTCACGGCATCGCGGGACTTTCCGCAGGTCTCGACTTTATCGAGGCCCAGGGCGGGGTCGAGGCGATTGCGGCGTATGAGCGCGCGCTTGCCGAGCGCTTCCTCGCCGGCGTTCGCGAAATCCCCAGCATTGCGCTCTACGGTGCGTTTGACCAACCCACGCGCTCGGAGATCGTCTCACTCAACGTGGGTGATATCGATTCGGCCGAGATCTCGGACGCGCTCATGCAAGGGTGGGGGATTGCGACGCGCCCCGGCGCCCATTGCGCTCCGCTCATGCACCGTGCGCTGGGGACCGAGCGCCAAGGTGTCGTTCGCTTCTCGTTTGGCTATTTCAACACGGTCGGGGAAGTCGACACCGCGATTGACGCTTTGCGCGATTTAGCCTGCTAAAGCTGCTAGACCGTTTATACTTGCGGGACGGGTGTTTTTGCCCGTCCCATTTTTTTGTTTCGACCCGAAAGGTGTGTCTATGGCCTCATCCGCTCCGCGCGGTTTGCGCTCCGACCATGTCGTTACCGTCGGCATTGCGCTGTTCTCGATGCTCTTTGGCGCCGGTAATCTCATCATTCCGCCGTTGTTGGCACTTCAGGCCGGCACGGCCACGCCGCTTGCCATGATTGGCTTTTTGATTGCCGCTATCGGTCTGCCCGTCATGGGCTTTATCGCCGTGGCGCTTGCTGGAACGGCGCGCGAGCTTGCCGGCCGCGTGCACCCCAAGTTTGGCGAATTCTTTGTTGCGGCGGTCTACCTGGCCATCGGTCCGTGCCTGGCCATTCCGCGCACAAGCTCCACGGCGTTCGAAATGCTGGTGCCGCTGCTACCCGAGGGTGTTTCGCTCGGCACGGCACGTCTGGTGTTTGCCATCGGATTCTTCGTCGTCGCGTTTGCGCTCACGCTGCGCCCGGGTGTCATCACACGCGTGCTCGGCCGCATTACGGGCCCCGCGCTCATTGCGCTCATCGTGCTCGTCGTGGGTGCTGCCGTGATCTCGCCGCTGGGACCGGCTGCCGCGCCTCAGGCTCCCTACGATGCAGGCGCCGCCGTGCAGGGCTTTCTGACTGGCTATCAGACCATGGACCTGCTCGCGTCGCTCGCCTTCGGCATCATTATCGCCGAGACTATCCATGAGCTGGGCGTTACCGATGACAAGCGCGTGGCCTTCGAGATCTCGCGTTCCGGTGTGATCGCCGGCGTGCTCATGGCCATCATCTACTGCGGCTTGGGCCTTGCCGGTATGCAGCTCGGCACCGTGATGCCCGACGCTACCAACGGCGCCGCCATCCTTGCGCGTTCGGCCTCCATGCACTTTGGTCTTGCTGGCACGGTTGTCGTCTTTGCGATTTTCTTCCTAGCCTGCATGAACGTGTGCATTGGCCTTATCAGCTGCTGCTCGCGTTACTTCTGCGAGACGTATGTGGTCGAAGGGGGAGCGGAGGCCTCCGAGGAGGCCATGCGCCGCCCCTTTGCGGTTCTCGCCTTTGTGTTCGCGGCGTTTTCGTGCGTGCTCTCCAACGTGGGCCTCGACGTGATTCTTATGTTCTCGGTGCCTATGCTCAACGCCTTGTATCCCGTTGCCATCGTGCTGGTGCTGATGGGCCTGGTGCACGGCTTTTGCGACGCCCATCCGCAGGTGTGGGTCTGGGTCGGCGGCGTGGTTGCCGTGCAGAGCGTGATCACCTCGGTCCGCGATGCGTTCTTTGCGGGCGCGTGGCTGCCGTTTGATGTGCTGCCGCTGGCGGATATCGGTGCCGCTTGGGCGCCGGTTGCCGTGGTGGCGTTTGTGATTGGCCTGCTCCATAGTCGTTTTGTTGCACATTCGAGGAGCTAAGGCATCAATGCTTGCACAGGCGGGGAGTCTCCCCTATAATTTCCTTCGCTTTGGGACACGCAAGGTTTAGACCTTAGCTGCTCAACACCTTCGGGACGTGGCGCAGTTTGGT
>DBEZQF010000094.1:0-1447 GCA_048254795.1 Collinsella sp.
CATAGAGCTTAATGTTGAAGTGATGCTAAGCACAAGTGCTCGAGCGATTGTGGAAAAGTCCCGTGTATATATCGACCTACTTCTTTCTTCGCCGGACGGCAGGCGACAGGTGGCCATTGAATGTCAGGGAAAGGCCTCGCACGGACGCGCAGGGGATGGCTTGCGTGACGCTGACCGCATGACGGCCCTTCAGGCCATGGGCTACGATGTACTTCTCCTGACACACAGACAGATATCCGATGAGGATAGATTCCGCGCGATCGTTAAGGCCATATGCAGGATGCTCGATGCTGAATATCGTGATAAAAGCTCGGATGAGCAAAGGGCTGAGACATTACTCCGGTCTGAACTATTCGTTGACTGGACAAAATTGGGAGTAATTGACGGAAAGATGCCCGTTAGACACAAAACGGCTCAATCGTGGACGGCTGCGGTTCTAAGTGAGTAGACTTTTGGCACTTTGGCGACCAGGCCGTTTTGCAACAAGTCATTTACCTGCGGCTTTATAAAGCAATATGGGTGGTGTGCTCGGCAAGTTCCAAAAAGTCTACTCACTTAGTTTTTGACGAGAAGCCGATGCCGAAGGCGGTCCTATTTCAGGGCGTTAACAAGTTCGTGAGGCACGAAAAAGGCCCGAACCAATACGGTCCGGGCCTCATCGAGCTTGAGGTTATGTCTCAGGCGGTTGGCTTAGCCAAAGTAGCGCTTGAGCAGGCCGGCGAAAGCCTTGCCGTGGCGGGCCTCGTCGCGAGCCATCTCGTGCACGGTGTCGTGGATGGCATCGAGGCCGGCGGCCTTGGCACGCTTGGCAAGATCGGTCTTGCCGGCGGTGGCGCCGTTCTCGGCCTCAACGCGCATCTCGAGGTTCTTCTTGGTGGAGTCGGTCACGACCTCGCCCAGGAGCTCGGCGAACTTGGCGGCATGCTCGGCCTCCTCGTGGGCAGCCTTTTCCCAGTACAGGCCGATCTCGGGATAGCCCTCGCGATGAGCGACGCGAGCCATGGCCAGGTACATACCGACCTCAGAGCACTCGCCCTCAAAGTTGGCGCGCAGGTCGGCAACGATGTCCTCAGAGACACCCTCCATCTTGGCGACGCCCACGACGTGCTCGGCGGCCCACTCGAGCTGGCCCTCCTCCTGCTTCAGGAAACGAGAACCGGGAACGCCGCACTGGGGGCACTTAAAATCCTCGGGCAGCTGGTCGCCGTCGAACTCTTCCACATAACCGCAAACGGGGCAAACAAACTTCATGATTCGATCCTTTCGATCGATGGCGATTGCGCGCTCGTCCGGTCCCGTAAGGGCCCTCTCCGGACGTGCGTCTTGACGAGTTCTATTATCCATAAATGCAACCAAATGTGAAGCCTATTAGGAATGATTTTTAATAAAACAATTTTGAGATATGAAGATGTTGATTGATTAACGATTGGCAGGCCGTCTTTGACCG
>DBEZQF010000095.1:0-13914 GCA_048254795.1 Collinsella sp.
AGGGCGCGGTCGATCTCGCGTTGGACATCACGCTTGGCCATGTCCTCGCGCTTGTCGTAGAGCTTCTTGCCGCGACCCAGACCCAGCAGCAGCTTTACGCGGCCGTCGGTATTAAAGTAGAGCTCCAACGGAACCAGCGCATAACCACGGTTGCGAAGTTTGCCGTCAAGAAAGTCGATCTCCTTGCGGTGCAGCAGCAGACGACGCCGACGGTCAGGATCGCGATTCCACACGCCACCATGGCTATAAGGGTAGATATGCAGGCCGACGAGCCAGCACTCCCCGCCGCGGATCAGCGCGAAGGTATCGGTGATCTGACAGGCGCGCTCGCGAATCGACTTGACCTCGGTGCCACTCAGTTCAATACCGCATTCGAACGTCTCATCGATAAAGTACTCGTGATGTGCCGAGCGATTCTTGGAAATGAGTTTGCGCTCGCGCTTACTGGGCATCGCCGGCCTCCTTGGCTCCATCGGCGTTTGAGCCCGCAGCCTCACGCTTTGCCTTGCGCTCGGCATTGAGCTCGGCATCGCTCTCGCGCACCAGTTTGATAATCGCCGCGCAGGCCTCCTCGCCCACCAAGTCGCGAGCACGCACCGTCAGGCGCGTCGCCTCCTGCTTGTCGCCGTCGCTTGCAGCATCGGTCGCGCACATAATCAGGCAGATGGCAATCTCGGCCGAAGGCGAGGTCGGCACGCCTTGCAGGGCCAGTTCACCCATCACGTGGTCGTCGCTCTCATCAGCGGCATCCGGATAGGTGGTATGGATCTTGTTGAGCAGGCGCGTCGTATGCGCATCGTTGGGCGCCAGGCGCAGCGCCAGACGCGCGCAGCCCACGGCAGCCGAAACGTTCTCGGTCTCGGGCTCCAAGAAGTACTGACCTAGATTGGCGTAAGCGCGGGCGGCGCACTTGCCATCGCTTGCACGCTCCAGCACCGAGAACGAGAGCGATGCCCATTCCTGCTTGTCCTCGAGTGCGCGGAACAGCTCGGCCAAATCCAAGCGATAGTTGCAGTTCATGGGGTCCCAACGCACAGCCTGCATCAGGGCATTACGAGCGCTCACATAATCCTGCTGGCGAATGTAGGCAAACGCCATGTCAGAGTACAGGCGGTCAAACGGCACCTCGACCTGCACGAGCTCGCGCGGATCCTTCTCCACGCGGCGATAGGCCAAGCGCTCAAACTTGCTATCGAAGCTAAAGTATTGACGCTTCTCCTCCGTCTTGCACTCAGCATCAATATACTCCTCGGCGAGCTCCACCAGACGCTCCAGCAGCGGCGTCGCCGTAGCCAAGTCGCCCTGCGCCAGATAGTTCTCGGCATACGTGATGTCTTGCAAGCTGATGGGCAGATCCATGGCTACTCCTCGATCTGAGCGAAACACGGCAGGCGCCGTATATACGGTCAATACACAAAACCCGGGTCTCTTACGAGGCCCGGGCGTTCAATTTTGGTAGCCCGTACCAGATTCGAACTGGTGATCTCCGCCTTGAGAGGGCGGCGTCCTAAACCGCTAGACGAACGGGCCATATGTAGCAAATGCAATGGCTGGGATGGAGGGAGTCGAACCCCCATTGACGGAACCAGAATCCGCTGTCCTGCCATTAGACGACATCCCAATGACTGCATCGCTGCGCTCGGCTGTGCCTTTGCGCAAGAAAGAAATATACGGGAAGTCTCGCCGTGACGCAAGCCCCAATTTTGACTTTTTTGAAATTCAGTCAAATTGGCCTGATTTCGCCCAACCCGTGAAGGACCTGTGAAGCCGACCGCTGCACACGAAGGGCAAAACGCCGCGAGCGGTAGCCGTCAACCGTTGGCAGATTCTACCGCGAAAACAATAGCACCAGGCAACACAATCGAAGTATCAATGATCGCGTAGATATCGAGGCGCCATGGACGAAGAGCTTGATTACCTATGGGAGACCCTGGGCCTCGAGATCACTGCTGACCTTTGGCCCGAACGGGACAAAATCCATCCCACACTGCGCCCCGCCATCACGGTGATGCAGGCAAAATACCGCCGTGCATCCTTTTGATCATGCGGGTGTCATGGCACGCGGGACTCCCCGACCTTAAGCGAATCCAGGCAAGCCTCGTCGAGCTGTCCGGTATGCCGACCGTCATATCCGAGGCGCACCTGGAGCAGCGCCAGCGCGAGCGACTGCAACAGCAGCGGATTCCCTTTATCTGCCCCGGCGTTCAGGCATATCTGCCCTTTATGGACGAGGAGTACTGGAGCGGCAAGCCCAACAAGCACGTAAAGGTCTACGATCCGCACGAATGGGCACAGCTGGCGGACTGACTGAGGCAGGCCCGCCAACCGGGATAGTGCGCATGCCCGCCAACCGGAAAGCTCATCCCGGAATTTACGTCCAGAACGGGACGCGCTTTCCCCTAGAGGCCCCAAGCGGAAACTGCGTCCCAGATTTCGCGCTCAAACTGGGATACGGTTTCCGCTAGCCCCTTCAACCGGAAACTGCGTCCCGGAATCCGAGCTCAAAACGGGACGCACTTTCCGAAGCCACTACAACAGTACCTCGGTCCAGGCCGCTTCCCTAAAGCCGGGAATCGCAAAGTCGTCGCCCACCAGCAGCGGACGCTTGACCAGCATGCCGTCGGTCGCCAGCAGCTCGTAGCACTCCCGATCCGTCATGCCCGCATCCAGACGCGCCTTCAGGCCCAGCTCTCGATATTTCATGCCCGACGAATTAAAGAAACGCCGCACCGGCAGCCCCGAACGAGCAACCCAGGTCGCAAGCTCATCAGCCGTGGGATTGTCCAAAACGATATCGCGATCGATATACTCTACCCCATGTTCGTCCAGCCATGCCTTGGCCTTCTTACAGGTCGAGCACTTGGGATATTCAACAAACAGTACGGTCATGGGAATCCTCCGAATATAGATCGGCCAACGCGGGCACACGCCACACGAGGCGCCTTCGTATGATGGGCCAATTGTAGCCCACGGGTCACACGCTAAACGAACCGTACCCCGAATCCGCGTTTGATGAACGGCAGTAGCTCCATTGCCTCGGGCGTGATATGGCCCGCAACGTTCATGCGCTCGTCACCGGGAAGATCGACCCGCGCAATCTCAAGCTCGCCTTCGTAGCGCCCATATCCGCTATTGCTCACAGCGATCGACCCCGCCTTTCGCGGCAGGCCGGCTCCGGCATCCGTCGGCACGGAATCCGGCTTAAGCGTCGTACGTGACTCCTGAGACCTAAAGATGAGGACACTCGAGTCGGGCCGGTCGTGATGAATCTGCCCGCGCACATAGGCATAACCGGGCTCAAGCTCGCATTGCAGGTCCACGTATCCGGCGGAAACTTGAGCAAACTGCGCCCAGCCCGCATCGGATAGATCGGGGTCGCCGACCAACACAATGTCGCAATCGGCGCCATGTGCAAGCTCAAGCATATTGAGGGCAACCTTTGACGCGCGACCGCGCTGTGCCTCGACCGTCGGCAGTCCCTCGAATACCGGCCCGCGAACGTTAGCATCACCCGGCACAAAAGCCATGATTTCGAATCCAAGCGCCGCAAGACGAAGATTCACCCGAGCAATGTCCTCCAGAGCTAAACCGGTATAAGGCTTGGGGTAAAAATTGTGGCAGGCGGCAAAACGAGTCACATCGGCACCGGCCTCACGCCACGATGCGATTTCATCAGAACTCACTGTCGATGCATTGACCACAATGCGAAATACACCGGACAGCTCCGCGACCCGCTGGGCGCTAAAGCCATAGTCCAAACGAAGGTATTCCAACCCCAGATCGCGCAGGTCCTCGATGCGCTCAAGCCCGAGCAAATCGCACGTGCGAGGCCCCACATCGGCAATGAGCGCAATGCCGCGGGCGGAAAGCAGCGACAGCACATGACGGACCTTATCGGCATACGCCGCTCCCCCATCCTCGGGAATATGCAGCGAGGTGAACGCATAGCGCGCACCCGCCGCGGCACCACGCTCAATCGTCCGCTCAATATCCTGCAAAGGGCTGGAAAGATAAATCGAAATACCCGTTTTCACGCTTCAACGCTCCTTTAAAAAAGGCCGGCGGAGCAGCTAGCCCCGCCGGCACAACCATAACATCAAGAAATCTGCCGCGCGCCGCGAGCTCTGAGCAACACGGCTCGCGATATCAAACTACTCGCCAAAGAACTCGTTGATCTTCTGCTCGTCGACGCCAAAGAACCACGTCAGGACAAAGCCGGCGGCATAGGCAAGCAGCATAGCGGCAACGTAGCCGAGCTGCTGGCCAGGAACGACGATCAGCAGGCCAAACAGACCGGAAACGCCCTGAGAAACCGTGCCGATGTGAAGCAGCGCCGCGAGCGCGCCGCCAAATCCGGCACCCAGGCAGGCCGTCACAAACGGACGAACGAGCGGCAGCGTAACAGCATACATCAGAGGCTCGCCCACACCCAGGATTCCAACGGGGATGGACTCGGCGACGTACTTCTTGAGCTTGGCGTTCTTGGTCTTAAAGTACAGCGCCAAACCGGCACCGACCTGGCCGCCGCCAGCCATCATAAGGATGGGAAGCAGGTAATTGATACCCTTGGTAGCGCCGTCGGGATCGTTGAGCATAGCGTGGATCGGCGTGAGCGCCTGATGCAGGCCGACGGACACCAGCGGCAAGAAGCCTGCCGACAGGATATAGCCGCCCAGGACGCCCAACTTCTCGAAGATAAAGGTCAAAACGCTAAAGATGGCAGTCGTCAGCCATGCGCCAACCGGCTGGATGACGAGCATCAGAGCAAAGGCGCCGATGATGAGCACCAGCAGCGGGGACAGGAACGTGTCGAGTGCGTTGGGCATAACCTTGCGAATCTGACGCTCCATCCAGGCAAAAAATGCACCAGCGATGAGAGCCGCGATCATGCCGCCCGCTGCGGGGTTGTACTGCGCATTGGTGAGCGGCAGCAGAATGGCAGTGGCAGGATCAGCCGCGCCAGGCGCAAGCAGGGGCATGGCACTGTTGGCGATACACATCATGCCGGCGATGCCGCCCAGCGCAGCGGAGCCACCAAACTCACGTGCCGCGTTATAGCCCACCAAGATGGGCAGATAGGCAAACAGGGCCCAGCCCATGGAACGAATGCCCTGGTACCACCACTCGCCTGCAAGCGCGCCTGCCGTCGAGACGTTAATGACGTTGCAGATACCGTTGATGAGGCCAGCCGCAATGATGCCGGGAAGCAGGGCGACGAAGACATTGGAAATCTTCTTGAGGAAGGCCTGAACCGGCTTGGACTCGTACTTGGCCTTCTGCGCGGCCTTGTTCGTGGCCGCAGCGTCAACCACGCTCTCGTCAGCAACGCCTTTCGCAAGGCCGGTGAGCTTGGAGAACTCCTCGAGCACCTTATTCACCTTGCCCGGACCCAACACAATCTGCATCGTGTCGTCCTCGACCAGGCCCATCACGCCGTCGAGTGCCTTAATGCCCTCCGTGTCGACGTTGCCCGTGTCTTTGACGGTCACGCGCAGGCGCGTCATGCACGCCGCGTTTGCGAGCACGTTGTCTTTACCGCCCAAAAGGTCCAGCAGCTTTTGAGCCAGCTCTTTGTTCGTCATAACTCCTCCTTGTATTGGGTATCTCGTCTGGATGTCATATCAGCTCACGCCGCGCACCTATTGGGCATCGGCATTGCTCTTCTCATGGCCACTCACCGCAGCACGGACATGGCCTCGCGCCCGCTCAAGAGCCACCGCGGCCTGCTCGGCATCGCAGTCCAGCAGCACCGAGACAATAGCGGTTTTTACGTGGCCGCCGGCATCTGCAAGCGCCTGAACAGCGCACTCGCGCGTGCAGCCGGTCGCCTCCATCACGATGTTCTGGCCGCGCACCACCAACTTCTCGTTCGTCTGCTGCACATCGACCATCAGGTTTTGGTATACCTTGCCGATCTTGACCATGGCACCGGTCGAAATCATGTTGAGAATGAGCTTTTGAACCGTTCCCGCCTTGAGCCTCGTTGAGCCGGTCAGCACCTCGGGACCGGGCACGGGCTCAATGGCAAGATCTGCGCTCTCCCCGATCTTCGACCCTTGGTTACAGGCAATTGCAATGGTCTTGCACCCAGTTGCCTTGGCATACACAAGGCCGCCCACCACATAAGGAGTACGACCGCTTGCCGCCAGGCCAACGACAAGGTCCTTGTCCGAGAGTCCACGCTCCCGCAAGTCGCTCGCGCCAAGCTCCTCGCTGTCTTCGGCACCTTCGACAGCCTTGATAAACGCCGTCTCGCCTCCGGCAATGAGCCCGACAATCAGATCGGGTGACACGCCAAACGTGGGTGGACACTCCGAAGCGTCGAGTACGCCCAGACGACCGCTGGTGCCTGCGCCCATGTAAAAGACGCGCCCGCCGCGCTCGAGCGCCTCGGCAGCCCAGTCGATTGCCGTGGCAACCTGGGGCAGCACTTTCGTGACTGACTGGACGGCACGAAGATCCTCATCGTTCATCGTCGTGACGATTTGCAGCGATGTCATCGTATCGAGGTCCATTGACCTTTGATTACGCTGTTCGGTCGTGAATTTTGTTAAATCGAGCATTTCATTCACCTCATCTTTCCTGTTTCTCGATGTAGTTTTGCTTAATGACATGCGTCGCCCGTTCGTAGTCGCTGGCAACGTAAGCAGCGTACAGGGCATCGACAACCATAAGCTGGGCCATACGCGAAGCCATGGCACCGCTGCGGACCAAGGGTTCACTCGCAGCGACGCCGAGCACGGCATCGGCCATGGTGGCAAGCTTGGATGATCCATCTACTTTGGTAACGGCCACAACGGGACAGTTGTGACGTTGAGCCTCGGCGGTGCAGTCCAGCACCTCTTGCGTCAAGCCCGAGTAGCTAAAGGCGATTGCCATATCGCCCTCATGCATGTTCTTGGCACATAAGAGCTGATCATGCCAGTCGTCGTACAGATGGCACTCTTTGTCGACACGCATGAGCTTTTGCGCTAGGTCGTGCGCGACCAAACGAGAGGCACCAATACCGAACAGATTGACCGCGCGTGCCCGCTTAAGACGGGCCGCGCATCGCTCCAAGACGGTGTAATCGAGCGTTCGCGCCGTCGCCTCAATCGTGCGCACGTTGCTTTTCATCACCTTCCCCACGATACGTTCGACGCTGTCATCCATGGAGATGTCCTCGAGGGCTACGTCTTTCTTGTCACCTAAGAGCGCCAGCTCGGCAATCAGTTCGCGCTGGAACTCCTTGTAGCCCGCAAAACCCAAACGCTTGCAAAAGCGCAAAATGCTCGAGGGCGAGGAGAACGTGACATCGGCAAGACCGCGGACGGACAGCCCGACCACCTCGTGCGGATGAGCGCTTACATATGCGATGACATTGCGTTCCGCCGGGCTCGCGCTGAGCTCACGCTCGCGAAGCCGCAAAAGCAATCCGTTTGCCATCTCAAACACCTCCGTTGAGAAGAATTAAAGACCAACGAACGATTCGTACCGGATACAAACAGCTTTTGCGGTACATTGTGCCGCATCGTGGCGCACAAAGGGCGAGCGTTCTACCGCTCGCCCCTCAAATCCGACCGCTCGGAAATACGCGCGACACAAAATAATTCAACGAGGTCGCATTATCAGAAACGGGTTTGCTACCGGCTAGCGCCTCGCATGGGCGCCGATCGGCCGAGTCACATGGCGCACCAACGCCGCTGCCAGCAATACCAACAGCATGGCGGTGACATAGCCCGCAGCATCGAATCCTAAATCGATAACGTCGAAATGCCTGCCGGGGACAAAGATCTTATGTACCTGATCGCCAACGGAGCAGGCGGCGCAAAAGAGCAATACGGGCACGCAACGGGAGCATACGCTCCACGGACGCCTGGAAAAGCAAACCACGACCACCGAGGCGAACAATCCGACGAAGAAAAACTCTACGGTATGGGCAACGCGACGGACGTTTGTGCCCACCCACATGCGAACGGAAGCAAGTCGGCCAGACCGGACATTCGAGGCAGCCGAATCGGCGCCCCCGGTCATTCCGTTCTCCGTCTGAGCTTCACCCGTGGCATCGGCAGCCTGAACGCCCGTAGCCTGACCCTCCACCACACGCGCGGTGGACTCGCTCAGCAACGACGTCTCTACCGCATTTTGCTCCGTCAGCACCCAGATGCCCGTCAGCGTTACAGCGAACAGAACGATCGCGGTCCATCCGATTATTTGTTTTACGCGTGCCAAGGGCCAACCTCCTTTTTTGAATATCAGCGAGTGTAGCCCCAAATGACATCGTCAACGTATCAAAATTTGAATCGCAACAGGAAGCGACAAAGCGACGCAAACCCCTACCCCGCCTCGCGCATCCAGCGATCGAACGTCCCCACGCACACACCCAAGCACTTTGCTGCCTGGCTGCGGGTAATATCGCCTGCCTCATAGCTATCGCGCACCAGCTCAAACTGAGGAGGGCACGGCTTGCGAGGTCGACCGAAACGGACCCCTCGCGCTCGCGCCGCTGCAATCCCCTCCGCCTGGCGCCGATGGATATTCTCGCGCTCCACCTGCGCCACGTAGCTCAGCAGTTGCAGCACAATATCGGCAATCAGGGTGTTGGTCACATCCGGCGCGCCGCTGGCCCTGACGCGCGTGTCAAGCAATGGCATGTCCAACACCACAATGGCAACCCCGAGCTCCTTGGTAATGCGTCGCCATTCCTCAAGAATCTCGGAGTAATTACGGCCAAGTCGGTCGATAGAAAGCACCACCAGTACGTCCCCGTCTCCCAGGACGTGCAGCAGCTCGCGATAACGCGGTCGATCGAAGTCCTTGCCGCTCGCATGGTCGGCATAAATATTCGCCGAGCCCACGCCATAGGCGCCCAGCGCATCCAGCTGCCGATTAAGGTTCTGATCGCGCGAACTCACCCGCGCATAACCGTACACCGTCGCCATCTCATCCCCGCTTTCTTGTAAACCTGCCAAAAAGGGACAGGTTTATTTTGGTAGGTTTTACCTCTCAAATAGCAGGTAAGCGGGCGGCCGAGCAGACGGCAAGGTAGCCACGATTCAAATGCGAAGGGCGGTCCCGAAAGGCCGCCCTCCGCTCTCTCGCCACGAGTCGGGATTTAGCTAATGGATAAGCTTAAAGTCCAAGTGCCCACGCGTGGTATTGACGCGCGAGACCTCGATAATCACGCGCTGCCCCAGCTCGTAACGGGTGCCCGTGTCGGCACCTGTGAGCGTTAGCGCGTCCTCGTCGAACTCGAACCACTCGTTGCCCAGGCTCTTAATTGAAACCAGGCCCTCGACCTGTGTTAGGTCCAAGCGCACAAAGAGGCCCATGCTGCTAACCCACGAGACGGTTCCGGCATAGCGCTCACCCAGACGGTCCTCATAGTACTGGGCAATCTTGATCTTTTGCGTCGCATGGCTGGCGGCATCTGCCGCGCGCTCGGCATCGCTACATGCGCGGCAGATCTGCGGCAGAATGCGCGGCAGCGACTCGCGCCCCTTACCGATCAGCCGCGGCGTACGGACCAAGGCGTCCTTGCCGCCGAGCTGCTCATAGGCCAACTGCAGTTTGAGCACGCGGTGCACCACCAGATCGGGGTAGCGACGGATGGGACTCGTAAAGTGACAGTAGCACGGCGCGGCGAGCGCAAAGTGGCCCTCGTTGCGCGGCTTGTACAGCGCGCGCTGCATGCTGCGCAGAAGCAGCGTGTTGACGAGCGGTGCGTTGGCCGTACCGGCGGCAGCATCAACTGCAGCCTGCAGCTCATCGGGGCTCCCCAGGGCAATACCGGCAGCACGGCGATCGTCGATGATGCCTAGCTGCGCCAGCGCAACGGCAGCACCGTGCAGGCTATCGGGGCTCGGATCCTCATGCACACGATAGCAGGCCTCGATATCACGGTCTGCCAGCCACTCTGCAACGCACTCGTTGGCGAGCAGCATGGCTTCCTCGATAAGCGACGTGGCACACGAACGCTCACGCGCCACAATCTGCACGGGCACTCCGTCCTCATCCAATAGAGCGCGAATCTCGGCTGTGTCAAAATCGACTGAGCCGCGGGCGCGACGAATACGACGGCGAAGTTCGGCGAGTTCGTTAGCGGCGACAAGGAAATCGCCGAGGTCGATGTTGTAGCCGCGGGCGGTCTCTTCGCACGCAAGACCGCGCTCAAGCGCTTCCTCGCGCGAGGTCTCGGCAGCCGCAACATCCTCGGCTGCACCCTCCAGCACCGAATACTCAACCGCGCCGGCACGCACCAGCAGCGCCTCGGCGCCGTCATAGTCCATACGCACACGCGAGCGAATCACGCTGGGATACGGATCGTAATGCCGCACGCGACCCTGCGCATCGAGCTCGATATCGACGGTAAACGCAAGACGGTCCTCGTCAGGGCGAAGCGAGCACAGGTCACAGGACAAGCGTTCGGGCAGCATGGGAAGCACGCGATCGGCCAGATACACCGATGTCGTACGATGGCGAGCCTCAAGATCGATATGCCCGTCCCAAGCCACATAGTGTGAAACGTCGGCGATATGCACACCCAGCTTGTAGCCACCCTCGGGCGTGCGCTCCAACGAAATGGCATCGTCAAAGTCGCGCGCGTCGACCGGGTCGATCGTGATGACAAAGCGGTCGCGCAGATCGCGGCGGAGCGGGTCCTTAAGCGCCGCGGACACATCGAGCGAAAGTCCCTCGGCCTCGGCCAGCGCGGCCTCGGGATAGCTATCGGTATAGCCGTAACGCGCCATCACATATTGAACGCCCAAATCGGGCGCGTCATCTCCGCCAATGCGGCGTTCGATCGTCACAGTGCCCGATTCCAGGCGCGTCGGGTAGGTCAAAATGCGCGCGACAACGGCATCACCCGGGTGGACGCCCAGACGATCCGCCGAGGTATCCTCGGGCAAAATGAAGAAGTCGGCCTTCAAGCGCGAATCGAGCGGCTCGATCACACCGAGCGGACCGGCGGTCTGGTACGTACCCACCACGCTTATGGCTGCGCGCTCAACCACGCCTTCGATCACGGCGCGCCGCTCACCGTGCGGGCTGTTCTTAATGCTCACGGCAACGGTATCGCCATCCATAATCTCGCGCTTGCCACGGCCCATGATCTTGTAGTCGCCATTCTCGGTTATGACATAGGCACTGTGCTCATGGAGCTGCACGCGCCCGGTCAGGCTCGGACGGCGTTCGCTGCGCACCGGCCCGCGCTTATTGCGAGCTCCACGCTTATGCTTGTTATTGCGCCCCATGGCGCCTCCTAACTATCGATTGCGAACTCCAAAGAGTCTACCCAAATGATTCGCTTTCCTGCCGTCCCCTAGGGATCAAAAAACGGGCCGCCCCATAAGAGACGACCCGTTGGAAGGGATGAATTCCAGGCATGCCTACACGCGCAGGTAGCGGCGCATGGCGATGGCAGAACCAAAGAAACCGATAATCACGCCGACCAGAATCAGCGCAGCATAGGTCACCAAGTAGTACTGCATCGGCAGGGCAAACGACATCCAGCCGATGCTCTCCTGCAGACGCGGAATCATCAGGTTGCGCAGCAGCTCCAGAACGCCGATGGAAAGCAACGAGCCCAAAATGGCCTGCAGTACGCCCTCGGTGATAAACGGGCCGCGAATGAAGCCGTTGCTGGCGCCGACCAGACGCATAATCGCAATCTCACGACGACGTGCCGTGATGGATAGGCGAATCGTGTTGTTGATGAAGATGAAAGCGATAAAGGTCAGAAGGCCAACGAGCACCACGGCGGCGATGCGGATGTAGTTGGTCACCTGGAACAGGCGGCTCACTGCCTCCTGGCCGTACAGCACGCTCGCGTTGACGTCGCCGTCATCCACGATCTTCTGGAAATCGGCATCCTTCTTGAGCTTCTCTGCCGTGCTCTCGACCTTGGACGGATCGTCCATCTCAATAGCGAAGGAAGCCGGCAGCGGGTTCTGGCCATCGAGCGCGCTCATGGTGGCGTCGGCGTTGCCCGACATCTTGCTCGAATACTCGGCCTTCGCGTCGTCCTTGTCCTTATAGGTCACGGACTTGACGTTATTCCACGTCTTAAGCTCGGCCTCAAAAGCCTGAACATCAGCCTGATCGGCGTCATCACTAATGAAGGCGTTGATGACAACCTGATCCTCGACGGTGCCGATCACGGAGTTCAGCACCGCGGAGCCCATAATGAACAGGCCGATGATAAACAGCGAAAGGAAGATCGTGATGACGGCGCCGAGCGAGGTAGTCCAGTTACGGAAGAAGTGGCTGATTGCCTCTTTGAAGGAGTAGCCCACGTTAGTTGGTGCCATAGTTGCCGTAACCTCCCCTCTCCTGGTCGCGGATGACGTGGCCGCCCTCGAGGGCGATCACGCGACGGTGCATGCTATCGACCATCTCGCGGTCGTGCGTGGCGACGATCACGGTGGTGCCGGTGCGGTTAATACGCTCAAGCAGCTTCATGATGCCCAGCGAGATCGCCGGGTCGAGGTTGCCCGTGGGCTCGTCGCAGATCAGCAGCGGCGGACGGTTGACCATAGCACGGGCGACGGCAACGCGCTGCTGCTCGCCACCGGAAAGCTGGTCGGGCAGCGAGTCCATCTGATCGGCCAGACCGACCAGACGCAGCACCTCGGGCACCTGGCTGCGAATGACGCCCTTGGGCTTGCCGATGCACTGCAGGGCAAACGCCACGTTTTCGTAGGCGGTCTTTTGCGGCAGAAGCTTAAAGTCCTGGAACACGGCGCCAATCTGGCGGCGCAGGAACGGAACCTTGCGGTTCTTGATCTTCATGAGGTCCTGACCGGCAACCAGGATGCGGCCGCTCGTCGGCTTGACGTCGCGGTTGAGCGTCGACAGCAGCGTGGTCTTACCCGAGCCGGAGTGACCGACCAGGAAGACGAACTCGCCCGGATAGATCTCGATGTTGATGTCGTCGAGTGCAGGCTTGTTAGGCTGTGCCGGATAGATCTTGGTGACATGCTCCATAAGGATGACGGGCTCGACACCGGCCTGCTTGGCCATCTTCTTGCGGCTGGCCTGCGGATCGATGGGCGCAAACACCGACGTAAAATCGGGGTTGTTGAGCGCGTTATCGAGGCTTGCGACCTCGGCTGCCTGATCGCTCTCGACCACCGGGGCAGCAGGCTGCGTGGGGTCGGGAATAGCGGCAAAGAGACCGGACTGCGCAGGCTGAGGAGCCGCCGTCGCAGGGGCCAAGGGGTCGGGAATGCCGGCCATGGTAGGCTGCGGCGTGGCGGCACCAGCCTGAGGCTGCTCCACGCGAGCGGTCACGGCCTGAACGGGCTCAAAACCCGCCGTGCCGGAAAGCGCGACATCGCTGGTTGGATTGTAGGCAAAGGGATCGGATGCCGGCTGTGCCTGATCTGCCGGCTGAGCGGGGGCCTGAGCAACAGGCTGGCCCTCTGAATCCGGAGTGGCGAAACGACTGCCCTGGACGCCTGCCTGCGTCTTGGGGGCATCATCGCCCGCACCGGAGGTACGGAAGTGGTTACCCACTGGTGCTCCTTATCGTCGTGCGTTTAAACTACATGAGCGCTTTGTATTTTAGCAGTATTAGCTTTGCTGCACATAAGAAGCATGGCGTGCTTAGGGATCCCGTCGGCCGGGCACAGGGTTACTCTCCAAATCGTCCTCGGACATGTCGGAGCCCCCGCTGCGCGCTTCGCGCGGCAGGGGCTCCTCCGTCCTGCGGAAAGATTTGGAGAGTAGCCCTGTGTCCGGCCTGCGGTAACTAAGGGGTCGCCGCGTTTTACTTGGGGTGCTGCATATACAAAGTTGGAAGGGTCTGAATTGCGCTTTGTCGATATATGCCCTTTTCCCTGATGGGACCGTGCTTGAGGGGCGTCTTCATAAGTTGCGGTGAAATAGGGACTGTTTTACCAGTTAAAAGGTCTAATCAGTCCTTATTTCACC
>DBEZQF010000096.1:0-6301 GCA_048254795.1 Collinsella sp.
GCTCAACGGCGAGGCGGTCGCCAATTCCATGGTGAGCGTCGCCGCCGGCAAGGTGACGATCGACTGGGTGACGATCTTCTTCCGCGGCATCCTGTGCAACATCTTTGTGTGCCTGGCCGTGTGGATCGGTACCGCCGGCAAAACCGTGGTCGATAAGGTTGTGGGCATTCTGCTGCCCATCGCCGCCTTTGTGGCCTGCGGTTTTGAGCACTGCGTCGCCAACATGTACTTTTTGCCCATGGGCGCCGTGATGCATGCATGCGGCTACGGTGCCAAGGTCGCCGGCGCCGATGCGCTCAACGCCGCGGGCATTGCGTTTAACCTGTCCGCCGCCACGCTGGGCAACATCGTGGGCGGCGCGGTTCTGGTCGCGCTCGGCTACTGGTTTATCTACGCTAAGAAGTCCGAGGCGTAAGGTACCGCCTGTTTGACGTTGGGCCTCCCGCGGGGCGTTGCCGTGCGGGAGGCTTTTTGGGTCTGGGGCTCTTTGCCGGGCTGTTGGCCTGTTGTGTTTGGCTCATGAAAGGGGTAATCGAGATGGCATCTGCTGTGAAGCGTGACGGTCGCGCCGTGGTGACCACATGCGGGGGATGCTATGCCGATTGCGCCTTTGCGGCACGCGTTGAGGACGGTCGCGTGGCGGCCGAGTTGCCGGTGCCGGGGCACCCGTGCGCGACGCGTGCCCTGTGCGCCCGCGGGCGCCATCGCCTGGCAATGCCGTTTGACGAGCGCGACCGCATTGTGCACCCCATGCGCCGACGAGCTGATGGCTCGGGGTTCGATGCGATTTCGTGGGACGAGGCGTTCGCGCAGATCGCTGCGCGCCTTGGGGGGATTGTTGGCGGACATGGTCCGCGCGCGCTGGGCATGACTCTCGGCGTGCCCTCGTTCGACCGTTACTGGGCGTATCGCTTTATGCATGCGCTTGGTTCGCCCAACGTGTACGGTGCCGACGGCGCCTGCGAGGTAAGCCGACTTACCGGTTGGGAGCACAGCTTGGGCTATAGTCCCGCCTCCGACCTGGCGCATACCGATTGCATCATGTACCTGGGGCGTTCCATTGTCGATTCGTCGACGATGGGGGCCGTTGACGCGCTCAACGATGCACGCCGGCGCGGGGCGAAGATTATCGTGGTTGACCCCCGGCGCAGTGGCTCGGCCGCGCTTGCCGACCGCTGGCTGCGCGTGCGCCCGGGCTGCGACTTGGCGCTGCTGTTGGGTATTGCCCACGTGTTGATTGCCGAGGGCCTGTACGACCACGAGTTTGTGGACCGCTATACCACAGGTTTTGACGAGTTGGCGCAGGCGGCCCGTGCTTGGACGCCCGAGTGGGCCGAGTCGATGTGCGACGTGCCGGCCGCAGAGATTGTCGCCACGGCGCGCGATCTCGCTGCCGCCGCGCCCGCCGCTGTGGTGGATGCGGGCTTTCATGGCGGCATCGGCATCGCGTATGCCAATAGCACCCAGACCGCGCGCGCTATCTGCTTGGTCGATGTGCTGCTGGGCTGTATTGGACATGCGGGCGGCGCGCTCAATCCACCCACACCGCTTGCGCTGGGCGACCTTGATCCCGCACGCTTTGCGACGCCGCCGGTGCCGCGCATGTCCAAGCTGGGGTCCGAGCGCTATCCACTGGTCGATCCGGTGCGCGGCCTGTGTACGACCATCGGTCAGTCGATTCTTGCCGGCGATTTGCGTGGGCTCATCGTCTATGCTAGTAACCCCGGTGCGGGCTATGGCAATGCACAGGCTTGGTTGAGTATTTTGCAGCAGCTCGACTTGCTCGTGACGATTGATATTCGCTGGTCCGAGACGGCGCGTGCTTCTGACTTCGTACTGCCCGACGTGACGTATCTGGAGGCCGACCGCGGCGTGGGTACGGTCGTGGGCCGCAACGACGCGCGCGTGTTCTACCGCAACGCCGTGCTGCCTGTGCAGCATGACGACACGCGTCCCGGTCGGGAGATTTTTGCTGGTCTGGCGCAGGCGTGTGGCGTGGGCGAGTACTTCCAGTTTACGTCTGACGACCTTGCGGCTGCCCAGGTGGCGCCGTTTGGGATCAATCTGGACGAGCTCAAGGAGCGCGGTTGGGCCGATACGGGCGTGGCGCTGCCGTCGCGTACGGGCGAGCCGGTGATTCCGCTTGCCGGCGGCAAAATTGCGCTGGCAAGCGACGTGTGGGAACGAGCCGGCCTGGGTCGTGTACCCAACTGGATCGCTCCCATGGTGGAGCCTGGCCCGGGGATGTTTCGCCTCATTAGCGGCAACCGTCCCTTTGAGTCGCATACCTCGCGAAGGCTTGCAGCCCAAGGTGCCGCCGAGGCTGGGTCGGACCTGGATGCCGTGCAGATGAATGCCGATGCTGCTGCGCGCATGGGCATCGCCGACGGTGAGGTCGTCGAGCTTGTGAGCGACATGGGCCGCGATCGCGTGCGCGTGGAGACGACGCCCTATCTGCATCCGGCGTGCATCTTCACCTCGGCCGCTCCCGGCGGACGCGCATTTGGTGCTGAGGGTGGTGGCCGGCAGGCCCTGGGCGTCGGGCCGCTCGATCACACGCCGCTGCGCTGGGACCCTTTGACGGGTGCCGCGCTCACCCAGGAAAATGCCGTTCGCGTGGAAAAGATCACGGAGCACGTGGATAATAACGACTGATTGATTCAGCAGATTGATTCGGCTGGTTTTTATGAGCGACCGACTGATCTGCCCTTGGTTTTGAAAGGCTGCACATGAGCGATAGCCAGAACATGTCCGATGAGGTGCGCGCCCGCCTGCGCGCCATTCCTTCCGTCAACGAGCTGCTTGCCGAGTGGCCGGTAGTGAAGGCGGCGGGGGAGACCTGCGACGCGGTGGTGCATGCCGCCGTCACGGCTGAGCTCGACGAGGAGCGCGCCGCCATTCGCGCCGGTGCCGCCCCGCGCTCCAAGCGCGAACTGGCATCGGCCATTGAATTTCGCGCACATCGCTCTGCACTGCCGAGCCTGCGTCCTGCCGTCAACGCCACGGGTGTGGTCATCCATACCAACCTGGGTCGCGCCCCGCTCGCGGAATCGGCCGCCAAAGCCGTGGCCGAGGTTGCGCGCGGCTACAGCACGCTCGAGTACAGCGTCGACACCTGTTCGCGCGGGTCGCGCAAGGAGCACGCCGCGCAACTGATCCGCTCACTTACCGGTGCCGAGGATGCGCTGGTCGTCAACAACAATGCCGCCGCGGTGCTGCTGGTGTTGGCGACTCATGCCGCGGGCAAAGAAGTTATCGTCAGCCGTGGCGAGCTCGTCGAGATCGGTGGCAGCTTCCGTATTCCCGACGTCATGGCGGCCTCGGGCGCCAAACTCGTCGAGGTCGGCGCCACCAACCGCACGCATCTGGGCGACTACGAGCGCGCCATTACGTCCGAAACGGCCATGATCCTGAAGGTTCATCCTTCCAACTATCGCATCGAGGGTTTTCACGAGGAAGTGAGCTCAAGGGAACTCGCCGCACTGGCCCATAAGCACGGCCTGCTGTTCTATGAAGACCAGGGCTCGGGGGCACTGTTGCCTGACGACATCTTGGTGCGCGGCGGCGAAGAAACCACGCCGTCTTCGGTTTCGGCAGGGCTCGATCTGGTGTCGTGCTCGGGCGATAAATTGCTCGGTGCCGCACAGGCGGGCATTATCATGGGCCGCCGCGATCTGGTCCAGGCCTGCGGGTCGCATCCGCTTATGCGTGCCCTGCGTCCGGGTAAGCTCGCACTGGCGGCGCTCGAGGCTACGCTGCGCATTTACATGGATGGGGCGGATGTGGCCCATCGCGAGGTGCCGGTGCTCAACATGCTCACGCTTCCGCAGGCTCATCTGAAGCGTCGTGCACGCAAGCTGCGCGATCTGATGGTGGCGGGCCTCGATAAGGCTGGCTGTCCGCGTGCCGTTCAGGTGGAGATCGTCGAGGAATCGTCGACTCCCGGCGGTGGCTCGCTGCCTACCGTGGAGCTGCCCACGATGTGCGTGGCCGTGCGTCTTGTTGACGAGCGCCTGACGGTCGACGCGCTCAAGTGCTCGCTTGTCCAGGACTTCGACACGCCGGTCGTCACGCGAACCTCGCACGATCGCATTTTGTTTGACGTCCGTACGCTTGTGGGCGACCGCGATATCGAGACGGCGGCATCGACGCTCGTCGCCTGCGTTAAGAAGGCGATTGCTCGATGAGTGAAGTTCAAGCGCTGGTGGAGTGTCCCGTTATCGTTGGCACGGCGGGCCACGTCGACCACGGTAAGTCGGCGCTGATCGAGGCGCTGACGGGCAAAAACCCCGACCGCCTGGAAGTTGAGCGTCGTCGCGGCATGACCGTTGAGCTTGGCTTTGGCGAGCTGGCGCTGCCGAGTGGCAAGATCGTGGGCCTGGTCGACGTGCCGGGCCACGCGCATTACTTGCGCGCCATGGTGCAGGGCGCTACGGGCATTGATGTTGCCGTGTTGGTGGTTTCGGCCGTCGAGGGCGTGATGCCACAGACCCGCGAGCACGTGCATGTGCTGGAGCTGCTGGGCGTAACACACATGGTGGTCGCGCTGACGATGTGCGACCTGGCCGATAACGAAATGATTGAGCTTGCCGAGCTCGACGTCGATGACTTTTTGTCGGGTACCGTGTTTGCGGACGCGCCGATCGTGCCTGTTTCGTCCAAGACCGGCGCGGGGATTGATGCGCTGCTGGCAGCGCTTGACGATCAGGTTGGTACCTGCTGGGATTCCTGCCGCGACCGTGCCAAGCGCACCGATGCCGCGCCGCGTCTGCCCATCGACCGCTGCTTTACGATCAAGGGCGCCGGCACCGTCGTGACGGGAACGCTGCACGATGCGCCGGTTGCGGTGGGCGATGAGCTCGTCGCGCTGCCGTCGCGCACGGCCTGCCGCGTACGCGGGATCCAAGTACATGGCGACACGCAGCAGGCGCTGCCCGGTCAGCGTGTGGCGCTCAACTTGGTGGGCGGTGGCGTCGCTGCGCTCGATCGCGGTGAGATGCTCGGCGTGGCGGGCCGCTTTGGCCAGACGATGCGCTTTATGATGACGTTTACGTATTTGGGTCGCGAGGGAGCCAAGCCGCGTGTGCTCGAGTCGGCCGCGCGTGTGCACGTGATGGTGGGTACGGCCGAGGTTGTCGGTCGCATCATGTTCATGGAGGGCGAGGCCCCCATGGCGGTGGGCGAGACCCGTACCGTTCAGGTGCGCGTGGAGGAGCCGCTGCCGCTACGTGCCGGGGACCATGCCGTGGTGCTGTCCTATTCGCCCGTGATGCTTATTGGCGGCGGGCGCGTGCTGCTTTCGCGCTGCCGTCGCTCGCGCGAGCTTGCCGAAGGGGAGCGTACGCTGTATGCGGCGCTCGAGTCCGGCGATATTGCGGATGGTGTGGGCGCTTGGCTGGCGCTGCAGACGCTGCCGGTTACGGCGGTTAATGTTGCCGAGGCTTTGGATCTTGGTGTTGGCGAGATCGATGCCGCACTGCGCGGGTTGGTGGCGCAGGGTTCCGTTTGCAAGCTTGCTGTGGGTGATGCGGACCTCTTGGCGGACGCCGTGGTGCTCGACGCCGCGATGGATGCACTGGCGGCGACCTTGTCAGCCATGCATGCGGCGGCTCCCAAGGAGACGGGCTTTACGCCCGGCGCCGTTGCCCATGCTGCGTGGCCTACCGCTGATGAAGGCGTTGCCGCGGCCCTGTTTGCCGAGGGCTGCTCGCGTGGCGTGTGCGCCGCCGAGGGCGCCGAGGTCTTCGATCCGCATTCGGCCGCCGCAGCGGCACGCGTGGTGCGCGAGGCATGCGAGCGGATCGTCGCGCTGCTTGACGAGGCCGGTCTGGATGCACCGGCGCTTCCCGAGGTGGGCGAACAGCTGCAGCTCGGCCGCGACACCATGACGCGTGCCCTGCGCGAGCTTTCGCTCAACCGTTCCATCGTGAAGGTCGAGCGCGACGTTGCCTTGTCCGCTGCCGCCGAGGCCCATGCGCGTGAGCTTGTTGCCGCCGCTATCGCCGATGCCGGCGGCGCAGCCACCACGAGCGTGCTGCGTGAGGCTCTGGGCGTGTCGCGCAAACGTGCCATCAGCATCTTGGAGCACCTGGATGCCGTGCGCTTTACGGTGCTCGACAAGGAGGCCGGCGGCCTGAGGTCCCTGCGCTAGATCGGCTGCTCGGTTTGGTAAAATACCGCCGCACTTGGGAACGGATGGGCTCCGGTGGGCTCCGCGGTCCTCAAAACCGTTGCGAGGCGTGCAAAACGTCTTGGATGTGTTCGATTCACATACGTTCCCGCCATACGCTACCAGCGCTTT
>DBEZQF010000097.1:0-1053 GCA_048254795.1 Collinsella sp.
GCGAATCCCAAGTTTGAGCTCTCGGGCTGGAAGCCGGGGGAATGTTGGATCGTATTGACCGGCGAAGCCGCACTTGAGGACGACGCAGTTGCGAGCGACAAGGTGCGTCAAGCGGGTTTTAAGCACATGGTGGGCATTGGCGAGGAACACGAGAGTGCCAACGACGGCCGCCTTGCTTTCTTTTCGGTCCGCAATATTGTCGCGCGCTTCTGTGATATCGACGGCAGCGAGGAGCGCCTGGAGCTCTAGCTCGCACAAACCAGGTTCCCAAACTAGCTAGTACAGGAGGAAACGTGGACGGATTGAATACGGTTTTGGAGTATCTGACGTCGGTGCCGGCATGGTATTTGGCGACGAGCGTGGACGGACAGCCACATGTGCGTCCGTTCTCGTTTGCACAGATTCAGGACGGCAAACTGTGGTTTGTAACGGCGCGCACCAAGGATGTGTGGCAGGAGCTGCTGCAAAATCAGCGCTTTGAGGCCACGAGTTGGTGGCCGGGCCATGGCTGGCTCATCTTGCGCGGGCGTGCCGGCTTGGATGACCGGGCTTTAGACGAAATGCGCGAAGCCGGGTGGAAGCATCTAGAGCGCCTGGGCGAGCACTATGAGGGGCCTAACGACCCCACGCTCGTCTTCTTTAGCGTCGAGGATCCCGAGGCTTTTATCTGCAATCACGACGAATGGGTGCCGGTCGAGCTCAAGCCAGCTGGCTCATCCTAACAACTTGGTTTTCGCATGGGCGGGCCCCGTATTGCCCGGCGCCGTTAGGAGCGCCGGTCAATACGGGGCCCGCTCCATTTGTCAATTCCTTCAAGCGAATGTGTCGGGAATGTTTCAATGCATGAATATGCAAGCCATTTACGTGTTAATGCATCTTTTGGTGCTAAAGTTTCAACCCACTTCATAACGACCGCTGCGAAATGCGCATCGGTGCATAAATCGCAGACAAGGAGTCTGATATGTCTTTGAAGGTTGGAATCGTCGGCGCGGCTGGATATGCCGGAGCCGAGCTCATTCGCCTCGTGCTCGGCCATCCCGAGTTTGAACTTGT
>DBEZQF010000098.1:0-7948 GCA_048254795.1 Collinsella sp.
GTCGTAATGGATTAGTATGGTGAACGTTCACCTAGAGGATGACGAGCGTATTGTGCGCCCGCTCCGCAAACAAAGGGGTTGTTTGATGAAAAACTTCATGGACGATCAGGATTTCCTGCTGAGCACCAAGACCGGCGAGGAGCTGTTCCACAACTTTGCCGAGGGCATGCCCATCGTCGACTATCACTGCCACATTTCTCCTAAGGAGATTTGGGAGGACAAGCGTTTCGAGAACATCACCGAGGTTTGGCTGGGCGGCGACCACTACAAGTGGCGCCTGATGCGTGCCAACGGCGTCGACGAGCGTTTTATCACTGGCGACGCCCCTGCTCGCGAGAAGTTCCAAAAGTGGGCCGAGACCCTGGGTCGCTGCGTTGGCAACCCCGTCTTTGAGTGGAGCCACCTGGAGCTTAAGCGCTACTTTGGCTACGAGGGCGTCCTCAACGGCAAGACTGCCCAGGAGGTCTGGGACCTTGCCAACGCCAAGCTCGCCGAGGCCAGTTTCACCTGCCGCAACCTGATCAAGCAGTCCAACGTCCGCATGATCTGCACTACCGACGACCCCGCCGACAGCTTTGAGTGGCACAAGAAGATTGCCGCCGACGACAGCTTTGACGTTCAGGTCGTTCCCGCCATGCGCCCCGATGCCGCTTTGCGCATCGAGCGCGGCCAGGAGTTTGCCGACTACTGCAAGCACCTTTCCGAGGTTGCCGGCGTCGAGGTCAGCGACTTTGAGGGCATGAAGGCTGCCATTTCCAAGCGCTACGACGTTGCTCACGAGCTGGGCTGCCGCGCCTCCGACCACGCACTCGACTACGTTATGTACGTCCCGGCTACCGCCGACGAGATCGAGGCTATCTTTGCCAAGGGTCTGGCTGCCGAGCCGCTTACCGAGGAAGAGGTCCTCAAGTACAAGACTGCCTTTATGCAGTTCGTTGCCGGCGAGTATGTCCGTCTGGGCTGGGCCATGCAGCTGCACTTTGGCTGCAAGCGCGACAACAACCGCGCCATGTTTGCCAAGCTCGGTCCCGATACCGGCTACGATTGCATCTCCAACTACACGCCGTCCGACCAGCTTGCCGATTTCCTCAACTCCATTCAGGAGACCTGCGGCCTGCCCAAGACCATTCTGTACAGCCTGAACCCCATCGATAACACCATGATCGATACCGTCATGGGCTGCTTCCAGGAGGCTCCGACCGCCGGTAAGATCCAGAACGGCTCCGCCTGGTGGTTCAACGACAACGAGGTCGGCATGCGCGAGCAACTCACGGCTCTGGCTAACGAGGGCGTCCTGGGCAACTTTGTGGGCATGCTTACCGACTCCCGCTCTTTCCTGTCCTATCCGCGCCACGAGTACTTCCGTCGCGTGCTGTGCAGCGTGATCGGCGAGTGGGTCGAGCAGGGCAAGTACCCGGCCGACATGGAGCTGCTGGGCAGTATCGTGCGCGACATCAGCTACAACAATGCGGTCCGCTACTTTGGCTTTGACCTGGACACCGTCGAGGCCTAAGCCCGCATCGAATCACATCGAACTCGGGAGCGCCGTTGCCACACACGGCGCCCCGTTTTGCTTGCACGCTAACAGTTATCTAAGGAGAGACATAGATGGAGAACATCAGCTACGATGCGCTCGAGAAGATCGGCTACAAGGGCTACCTGCTGCCCAAGGACGCTCCCGAGAAGGTTCTGCAGTTTGGCGAGGGTAATTTCCTGCGTGCCTTCGTCGATCGCTTCTTTGACATGGGCAACGAGGCCACCGGATGGAACGGCAAGGTTGTCATGGTGCAGCCCATCAGTGGCGCCTTTGGCTTCGCCGACGGTATCAATGCCCAGGACGACCTGTACACCGTGCTGGTGCGTGGCAAGGAGAACGGCAACACGGTTGACGAGTCTCGTGTAATCAGCGCCTGCAGCCGCTGCCTTAACCCGTATCGCGAGGACGACTATCGCGCCATGATGGAGGTCGCTGTCTCCGACGACCTGGAGATCATCGTCTCCAACACCACCGAGGCCGGTATCGCCTACGACCCGTCCTGCAAGGCCGACGACATGCCGCCCGCGAGCTTCCCTGCCAAGCTTGTCCAGGTCCTTCACGCCCGCTGGGCCGCCGGTAAGTCGGGCGTTATCGTGCTCGCCTGCGAGCTCATCGATCACAACGGCGAGGAGCTGCTGCGCATCATGAACCAGTACGTGAGCGACTGGGGTTGGGAGGACGAGTTTGCGCAGTGGATGGCCAACGACTGCACCGTCTGCACCACGCTCGTCGACACCATCGTCCCCGGCCGCATCCGCGATCCTAAGGAGGCCGCCGCGGTTGCCGAGCGTCTGGGCTACGAGGACCCCTTCCTGGCCGTGCGCGAGCCCTTCCAGATGTGGGGTATCCAGGGCGACGAGTCGCTCAAGGAGCGCCTGCCGTTTGTGAAGGCCGGTCTCCCCGGCGTCTTCGTGACTCCCGACGTCACCCCGTACAAAAAGCGCAAGGTCCGCATCCTCAACGGTGCCCACACCGCCTTCGTTCCGGGTTCCTGGGTTGCCGGCTTTGATATCGTGCGCGACTGCATGCATGACGAGACCATTCGCGGCTTCATGAACACCATGCTCTACGACGAGGTCATTCCGACGCTTGCCGCCGACTTGGATGTCGAGGACTGCAAGGCCTTTGCCGCCGCCGTCGAAAACCGCTTCGACAACCCGTTTATTGATCATGCGCTGCTCTCCATCTGCCTCAACTCCACGGCTAAGTGGCGCGCTCGCGACCTGCCCACGCTCAAGGACTACGTTGCCGAGACCGGCAACCTGCCCAAGTGCCTGGCGACGAGCCTCGCTACGCTCATCTCCTTCTACACGCAGGAGCTCGTGTCCCGCGAGGGCGACGGCCTGCACCTGCGTCGCTCCGACGGCACCGAGTACACCGCTCAGGATGACGCCTTCGTGCTCGACTTCTACGCCGCCCATGCCGGCGCCGACGATGCCCAGCTGGTGCACGACGTGCTCACCAACGAGCAGATGTGGGGCGAGGACCTTACGCAGATCGCCGGTCTTGAGGAGTTTGTCGTCAGTGCGCTCGCCGTCGTGCGCACCGAGGGTGCCAAGCAGGCCTTCGCCAACGCTCAGGCGTAAATTTCCGGCGCAGACGCGGGCGCGGGACGGCGTGCCCGCGTCTCGACTTCTGCTCAACCTGTAGGGTTAGGACCATTTGCAATGAACACTATCCAGATCAATCCGGCCGATAACGTGATCGTCGCGCTGTCGCCGCTTGCCAAGGGCACCGCCGTCGCGGTTCCCGGGGTGGGCGAGGTCGTGGCCGCGGAGGATATTCCGCAAGGCCACAAGATGGCTGTGCGCTCGATTGCCGCCGGCGAGGACGTCATTAAGTACGGCCTTCCTATCGGACACGTGACGGGCGATGTCCAGCCCGGTCAGTGGCTCCACACGCACAATGTGAAGACCAACCTTTCGGGCGAGGTCGAGTACACCTACAACCCCACGCATCCGGTCGTTGAGTCGGTTGAGCCCGAGACCTTTATGGGGTTCCGCCGCGCCGACGGTCGTGCCGCGACGCGCAACGAGCTGTGGATCATCCCCACGGTCGGCTGTGTCAACGAAGTCGCCCGTGCCATGTGCGAGCAGGCCCAGGATCTGGTCGATGGCTCGCTGGAGGGCGTCTACTACTTCCCGCATCCGTTCGGTTGCTCGCAGACCGGCGCCGACCATGTCCAGACGCGTCGTCTGCTGGTGGCGCTCTCGCGTCACCCTAATGCGGCCGGTGTGCTGTTCCTGTCGCTCGGTTGCGAGAACTGCACACACCAGCAGGTGCTCGACGAGCTCGGTGACTTCGATCACGAGCGCGTTCGCTTTCTCACCTGCCAGGATGTAGCCGACGAGCAAATCGAGGGCCACAAGATTCTGGCCGAGCTGGCAGACCTGGCAAAGCAGTCCAAGCGCGAGCCCATTCCGGCCTCCGAGCTGGTCATTGGTCTTAAGTGTGGCGGCTCCGACGGTCTTTCAGGCATTACCGCCAACCCCACGATCGGTCGCGTGAGCGATATGGTCGTCGCCCGTGGCGGCACGTCGGTGCTTACCGAGGTGCCCGAGATGTTTGGCGCGGAGAGCATCCTGCTCGACCGTTGCGAGAACGAGCGGGTCTTTAACGCCGCTTCCGACATGCTCAATGGATTTAAGGACTACTTTATTAGCCACGGCGAGGTCGTTTATGAGAACCCGAGTCCCGGCAACAAGGACGGCGGTATTACCACGCTCGAGGACAAGAGCTGCGGCTGCGTGCAAAAGGGCGGATCTGCCCCCATCGTCGACGTGCTGCCGTATGCCGGCCAGGCAAATAAACACGGCCTGAACATGCTGTGCGGTCCGGGCAACGACATGGTATCCACCACGGCGTTGACGGCTGCCGGCTGCCACGTGATTCTGTTCTCGACCGGCCGCGGCACACCGTTTGGCGCGCCGGCGCCTACCCTCAAGGTGTTCACCAATCAGCGTCTGTGCGACCACAAGGCCAACTGGATGGACTTTAACGCTGGCGTGATTGCCACGGGTGAGCGCACGCTCGACGAGGCTGCCCACGATCTGTACCAGCTGGTGCTACAGACGGCGAGCGGTAAGCTCACGAGTGCCGAGCGCCGTGGCTGTCACGAGATCAGTATCTGGAAGGATGGCGTCTGCTTGTAGCGGCAAGTGCGTCCAAGCATAGCGCGATGTCATCGGCCCCGTCGGGAGTGTTCCCGGCGGGGCTTTTTCGTTTCGTGGTTAAGTGAATATGTTGGAAAATCTGATAAACGTTCACCTATCTCATGGCTGTCCAGCATGGCACCTTTACCAGCAGAAAATAGGTGTGAGGATCTCAATTGTGTCCGTTCAGCGGTAAAAATCGACCGTTCAAGGATATTATTCAAGTGAACGTTCACCTGTCGTAAGCAATCGCGCATAATCTAACTAAACGTTCACCCTGAACGCTGGGCAGACAGATGTCAGTGTGGACTCCAATGTCTTGCTGCAAGACAATCGAGAAAAGAGAGGGAGCTCGATGACTAATAAGATCGGAAAAAAGCGTAAGATCACATTCTGGACGCGCTTGGGCTTTGGTATGGGTGGTATGCTCAATTCCGGTGCCCTGACCTTTACGCACAGCTACATGGTGCTGTTCCTGTCCACGGAGTGTGGCCTGTCCGCAGGCGAGGCTGCACTGATCAGCTCGTTTGCCATCTATGTCAACGCTATTCTTTGCCCGCTGATGGGCTTTGTGGCCGATAACTTCTATGCCACCAAGATTGGCCGCATCTTTGGTCGTCGTCGTTTCTGGATCTTGCTGGCCATCCCGATGATGATCGCCGAGCCGCTCATCTTCGTGGCTACGCCGTTTGGCTTCCCGTACTACTTTGTGCTGTACCTGATCTACAACGTCGCGTATACGTTCTGCACCGCCAACCTGTCGCCGCTTACCATCGAGATGACCGACGACTTCAAGGAGCGTACGTACCTCACCGGCTACAAGCATCTCTTTGGTAACGCCGCCGGCTTCCTGATGGCTGCACTTGTGGGCTTCGGCTTTGGCACCTTCGGCGAGACCAACCCGTTCAGCTACTTCATCATCGCTACGATCAACGCTTCGGTCATGGCAATCTCGCTGCTTTGTGTGTACCTGTCCACGTGGGAGCACACCCCCGAGGAGGTCGCTCAGGAGAAGATCGAGAGCGTCGGCGAGGGTATCAAGAAGTTCTTCATCGACGTAATCTCCACCTTCCGCAACAAGTCCTTCCGCAAGGTCCTGTACGCACAGGTCTCCACGAAGCTCGCTGCTGCCTGCTGGTCTGCCTGCCTGTCCTTCTTCATCGTCTACTGCCTGCAGATTCCTAAGTCCTACGAGTCCGTGATGGAGATGCCTGGCAAGGTCGTCGCTATCGTCTGCACCGCCATCTGGGTCGCTCTCATGGCCAAGAAGGGCTTCCACAAGTCTTGGTACCTGGCCAACGTCGGTTGCGCTGCGTGCATCATCGCCTACAACTACTTCGCCTTTGGTCAGATCAATGGCACCTCCACGGTCGCCATCGCCATGATCGCCTACCCCATCATCTTCGCCATCTGGAAGTTCTTCTACGTCGGCTTCCAGTATCTGCCCGATGTTCTGCTCAACTACATCCCCGATGTCGATGAACTCATCACCCTGCGTCGTCGCGAGGGCATCTACAGCTCCGCGCAGCAGCTCTGCCAGCAAATCGCCCAGGCTATCGCCGTCAACGTGTGGGCTATCGTCCTTGCTGCCTCCGGCTTCATTCAGACCGCCGGCAATAGCGACGCCGTGACCCAGCCCGCTACCGTGCCTCTGTATATCTGCGGCTACATGATCATCGGCTGCGCCGGCTTCTTCCTGCTTGCGGCCGTCCTTGCCCGCGGCATCAAGATCGACAAGGAGCAGTGCGACGTCCTTTGCGACGAGATTCACCGAGTCAAGGAGGGTGGCAAGATGGCCGACGTCAAGCCCGAGGTCAAGGCGCTTTGCGAGGAGCTCTCCGGCTTTAAGTACGAGGACTGCTTTGCCCACAACAACGTTGGCTTCCAGGACGGTAGCGTAACTCCCGCCGAGTAAGGCCGACATATCGTCCAAATCACAGGGCCGTGCCACCGGAATTCCGCCGGCAGGCACGGCCCTTTTTCAACAGCGTACAATTTGCCTTTAGAGCATCTTTTTGAGGGAGAAACCCATGGAGACGAACGTTATCTGGCGCAACGCGCGCGCGGCGGTTATCGAGCTTGACGACGGCGGTTACTTTACCTGCGCCGATACGTGGGAGATCTTTGTCAACGACGAGCCCGCCGGTACCACGAATACGGTCGAGACCTATGTCGACGGCCTGACCCCCGGCAAGCGCAACCTGGTTCGTTTTGTTTGTGGCGAGCGTGAGCTGAGCGTAGGTGTCGCCACGCCGGCTGAGCCCTTTACCATCAACGTTCGCGACTGTGGCGCCAAGGGCGATGCCGAGCATGATGACACCACCAACATCCAGGCTGCCATCATGGCCTGCCCCAAGGGTGGCCGCGTGCTGATCCCCGCCGGTAGTTATCGCATCAAGTCTCTCTTTCTTAAGAGCAATATCAACATCGAGCTCGCCGAGGGAGCGGTGCTGTTGGCCCGTCACGATCGCGCGGCGCTTGCCTACATTCCGGGCACGGTCACAGGCGACGAGGGCGCCGGGTATGCCGGCACCGATATGCTGCCCCTGGGCCGCTGGGAGGGCGAGAGTTTCTCGACCTACTGCTCTACCTTTACGGGTCTGAGCGTGCACGACGTGTGCATCTATGGTCGTGGTGTCATCGACGGTCAGACCGATTTTGCCGAGGACAACTGGTGGAACAAGGACTTTAAGAACATCTTTCGCCCGGAGGAGGGCCGCGAGGTCGCCCGCCCGCGCATGATCTTCCTATCCGAGTGTGAGAACGTGAGCTTGGCCGGCTTCACCGTCCGCAACAGCCCGGCGTGGAACATCCACCCCATCCTGTGCGAGCACGTCGATGCGCTCTGCCTGTCCATCGAGGGCCCCAAGAACTCCCACAACACCGACGGCTTCGATCCCGAGAGCTGCGGTTTTGTTCGCATCCTTGGTTGTCAGTTCTCAGTGGGTGACGACTGCATCGCCATCAAGAGCGGCAAGCTGGGCATTGAGCCCGAGCTTCGTCCCGCCACGCACGACGTGCTGATCTCTCACTGCTACATGCACGATGGTCACGGCGCCGTGGTCCTGGGTTCAGAGGCTGCCGGCGGCATCAAGGACCTTACCGTGAGCAAGTGCCTCTTTGAGCGCACCGACCGCGGCCTGCGCGTCAAGACCCGCCGCGGGCGCGGCAAGGATGCCGTCAACGAGGGCATTACCTTTGAGCACATTCGCATGGACGAGGTGCTCACGCCCTTCGTGGTCAACTCCTTCTACTTCTG
>DBEZQF010000099.1:0-1036 GCA_048254795.1 Collinsella sp.
GCATAGCTGATCTTGCCGTCCGCGGCGATACCGATCGTGGAGACCAGACCGTTCTTGGATTCGACGACCTCGTCGCCGGTGTTCATGAGCATAAAGCAACCCGTGCCATAGGTGTTTTTGGTCTGGCCGGGATGGAAGCAGCAGTGGCCGAACAGCGACGCCTGCTGATCGCCCGCCACGCCCATGATGGGCGGCATGTTGGTCATGATGTCGCTCGCGACGCGGCCGTAGTCGCCCGAGCTCCAACGAACCTCGGGCATCATGGAACGTGGAACGTCAAAGAGCGCCAGCAGGTCGTCGTCCCAATCGAGCGTATGGATATTAAAGAGCGCCGTGCGGCTGGCATTGGTGTAGTCGGTGGCAAAGACCTGACTGCCGGTGAGGTTGTAGATGAGCCAGGTATCGATGGTGCCGAACATGAGGTCGCCCGCCGCCGCGCTCTCACGCGCACCGTCGACGTTGTCGAGGATCCACTGCACCTTGGAAGCCGAGAAATACGGATCGAGCGTGAGTCCCGTGCGGGAGCGCACCAGCTCTTCTGCGCCCCGCTCGACCAGCTCGTCGATCAGAGGTGCGGTGCGACGGCATTGCCACACGATGGCGTTATAGATGGGTTGGCCGCTTATGCGGTCCCACACCACCGTGGTCTCGCGCTGGTTGGAGATACCGATGGCGGCGATGCGGTCAGAATGGATGCCGCTCTTAAACTGGACCTCCATCATCACGCCAATCTGGCTGGCAAGCACCTCCATGGGGTCTTGCTCTATCCAACCGGGACGCGGGAAGCTGGTTTTGACGCTACGACGTGCCTGCGCGACGATGCAGCCGTACTCGTCGACGATGGTCGCAAGTACCGAGGTGGTGCCGCAGTCGAGCGCCATGATGTAGGAACCGCCAAAGTTAAACGAGGCATCTTCCATGCCCAGGCTGCCCAGATTCAACGACATCGCTTACACCTTTCTATTGCATCGGGTCGGACAGGACCCGTTCGATCTCTGATGCGGGAAGTGCGCCTTGGCGCAGGATCTGGAGCCCG